>NZ_MLQM01000074.1:0-23263 GCF_001854525.1 Mycobacterium talmoniae | reverse complement strand
CCCCCCCCCCCACCCCCCACCACCCCACCGCCCCCCCGCACCCCCAAATCAGACAAAAAGACGGGAAAATGTAGCCTAACCTATCCACGAGGTGGGGCGGCCCCTCCAGCCGGCGTGATGACGGGGTTACTTGCCCGACGCCGCCTGCAGCAGTTGAGCCGCCGAACCGCTCGACAAGATCCAGCCGCCCTGGTTGACGAACGTGACGTTCATGGTGCGCGCCGCTAGTTTGGGACCCGAGACGGTCACGTCGGCGCTGGCCGCGCCCGGTCCGGCCGGCGCGATGTTGGCCACGTTGAACGCCAACGGCAGCTCCCCCTTGCTGGCCGCCTTCTGCATGTGGTGGTCGGCCATCGCGGCTTGCACCGGCCCGATGCCGCCTTCCACCAGGTTGCTCTTGTTCGCGAACGGCACGTTGGGGTCGGCCAGGCCGTTGAGCACGCCGAGAAGCTGATCCGCGGTCGGCAGGGCGGCCGTTTGATCCAACGGCACGTCGAACACCACGGGCCGGACCTGGGCGGCGGCCGGACTGGCGGATACGGCAAGAACTGTCGCGCCGACGGCCGCGGCCCCGACGGCGGTGAGGGCCGCCACCCCGGCGACAAGGGATTTCACGCTCACGACCGGTCCTCTCGCTTGGCATCTACCTGAGGTAGAGATTCACGCTGATACTGCTGTTGTCGCTGTGGTGACCGGTTGTGTTACATCGCGGTGCGTGCGCGCGTCATCGAACGTTTCCGAGGCGTTCACGCGTGCGTCGGCCCACGGGTGCCGTCCCGCAGTCGATGCTGCGTAGCGTCACGTCAGCTTTGGTACGGCCCAACGAGAGGAGCGCCCACCGTGTTCGTCATCCGGATGCTGGACGGGGAAGAGGTGCGTGCCACCGAGCGCGACCAGCTCACCATCAATCCGGAGTCCGGCGTGCTCACCGTGCACCACGTGGACGGGTTCGAAGAAGCCACCACGCACTATTCACCGGCGGCGTGGCGTTCGGTGACCCACCGCGTCAAGAGCACCGCCCATGGCGCCACCGCGCTCTCCGGGACGAAAGCCACCCGCAGCTGACGACACCGAAGCCGGGCGGGGGCAACGGCGCTCCCGCCCGGCTTCGGTCCGTATTTGGGGTTGTGCGGCCTACAGCGCCCGCAGCAGCGCGGCCCGGCCCTTGACGTGCAGCCGCTCGAATTTGGAGTTGCGCAGCTCCTCCATCCGTGCCGCCATCCTGTTGCCCAGGTCCTCCAGTTCGGCGTCGCTGAGGTTCACCGGTGCCGGCGGGGGCACCAGGTCACGTTCCTCCTCGTCGGCGTGCGCCTCCAGGACGGTGAGGAAACTGTTCCATTCGGCTTCGTAGTCGGGCGAGGTGACCGGGGTCCGCAACGCCGCGGCCAGCGCGTCGTAGATTTGCCGATGCTCGGCGTGGGCGATCGCGATCAGGGTGCTGGCCGCGGCCAGCGCCGGGTAGTACAGGTCGTCCTCGATGCGCATGTGAATGTCGAACTCGAGCAGCAGTTCGTCGAGGATCTCTTGGCGTTCGGTGGAGCCGACGGGCGCGGCCTTGAGCCGGGTGCCCAGCCCGCGCAGGGTGTCGTGGTGGGCGCACAGGACGTCGTAGGCGTTGCTCATTGCGCCACTTCCTCTCCCACGCTGTCCGAGGCTTCTAAGGCGTCGACCGCCACGTAGGTGTGCCGCCCGGATCCGGTCGGTTGCGGTGCGCCGTCACGCAATTCGATCATGCCGTTGCGTAGCCGGGCCTGATAGCAGGGCAGCGGCGCCGACGCGGGGCCGCGGACCACCTCACCGGTTTGGGTGTCGAACTGCGAGCCGTGCCACGGGCACACCAGGTGGCCGCGGTCCAGCCAGCCGTCCTCCATCGGGGCGGCCAGGTGGGGGCAGTAGCCGCCGACCGCCGACACCGTGTCACCGTCGCGGCACAGCACCACCCCGACGCCGTCGACGTCGATCCGCTTGGGCTTCTTGCCGCTGGGCAGCGCCGCCGCCGGCAGCACCGGCGTCCAGTCGTCGAGGCGGAGCCGCTGCCCGGACTGGTCGATGCCGATCCCCGAGCCGAACACCAGCGCCCCGCCCAAAAAGCCGCTGCCGGTGGTGATGCCGTACCCGATGGCGCTGATCGCGATGCCGCGCAGGTGCCGGCCACGACGACGGTCCCGCCAGGACTGGACGTACAGCCCGGTGGCGATCAGGTTGAGCACGCCGTGCACCGCCCCGATCCGGCGGTCCTGCTCGTGGGTGTGCTGCCAGTCGGTGACACCGGTGACCGCCGAGGCGAGGTTGGCCAGGATGCCCAAGCCCAGGGCCCGCTGGGCGAACCGCGACGCGTCGAGCAGTTCGGATTTGGGCCGGCCCGGCAGCACGCTGAGCGCGTCCAGCGCCACCGTGGTGCCCAGGGCACCGCTGGTCAGCGACGCCAACGGCGGATGCACCGGATGCCCGAGCCAGACCCCGTTGAGCGCGTTGGTCACCCGGTTGCGGGCGCCGCCGAACGCGTTGAACGCGAAGCTCAGCACGTTCTCGAAGCGGTAGCTGGGCCGGTCCAGCCACTCTTGGCGCCCGAGTACGGTCAGTACCCGATTCCCGACCTTATGGAATCGATCCTCCACCCGCGGTGACCGTTGAACCACCATCACATCCGTCCTTTGTCTACTCGCGCCAGACCGACGGCCATCCGTCGGCGTCTCCGCCCAACCCGGCCGGGCGCCATTGCGAGGCCAGGTGCGCATTCCATCCGCTTTCGCGGATCAGCGTAGACCCGGCGTGTGAATTAGCTGACAACAGGGTGGGTGAGAAACCCTGCGCGGTCGGGCGGCCGCTGGGAATATGCTGTAAATCCGTCGGCTATCAGGCCATATGCACGGCGTTGACGTGGCGATATGCCGGTCCGTCCAGCTCGGTCAAATCGGGGCGATACCATCGCTCCCAGCCATTTCACAGCATTGTGTGTGATCTTGATTCGCGGTTATTTCAGGGACAAATCTCCGCAACCGTGGATCTTGGGGGACCGGCGCGCCGCGGGCCTTGCGGGTGCCACGCGGGGGCCGTGATCGCCGCCCCAGTAGCGTGCACCCTGCCGCGTCGTCCAGCAGGCCTCCCCCGCCGGTGCGCATTCGCCAGTCGCCGTCGGACGTTAACAGGCCCGTCGGCGGCCCCAACCGCCGCGCCGAGCGAGGAGGAATCGATGCTGCTGGAGTTCTGGGAGAACTTCCGCCACAACCTCTTCAAGCCGCTCCTGCTGTTCTTCTACCTCGGGTTCCTGATCCCGATCCTGAAGGTGCAGTTCGAGTTCCCGTACGTGATCTACCAGGGCCTGACGCTGTATCTGCTGTTGGCGATCGGGTGGCACGGCGGTGAGGAACTCGCCACCATCGATCCGTCCAGCATCGCCAGCGTCGCCGGGTTCATGGTGCTGGGCTTCGCCACCAACTGTGTGATCGGGCTGCTGGCCTATGGGCTGTTGACCCGGATGACGTCGCTGCGACGCGTCGATCGGGCGACGGTCGCCGGCTTTTACGGGTCGGATTCCGCGGGGACGTTCGCCACCTGCGTGGGCGTCTTGGCCACCGTGGGGATGGCGTTCGACGCGTACATGCCGGTCATGTTGGCCATCATGGAGATTCCCGGCTGCGTGGTGGCGCTGTATCTGGTGGCGCGGCTGCGGCAGCGGGGCATGGATCCGGTGGGGACCATGCCCGACGAACCGGGCTACAACCCGCGAGCCCGGCTGGAGCCGGTGGCGGCCGCCCAGCTGGGTCACGGGCATCAGGCCGAGACCCCGCGCGAGCGGGAGCTCGAGGAAGAGTTGGAGTTCTCCCTGGAGCAGCGCGAGCATCCCGAGCCGACGGGCCCGACGCCGCGCCTGCTCAGCGCCACGCTGGCGCGCGAGGTGCTGCTCAATCCGGGGTTGTATCTGCTGTTCGGCGGCCTGGCCATCGGCTTCATCGGCGGGTTGCAGGGCGCGAAGGTCGTGCACGACGACGACAACGTCTTCGTGGCGGCCTTCCAGGGCATCCTGTGCCTGTTCTTGCTCGAGATGGGGATGACCGCATCGCGCAAGCTGAAGGATCTGCGCAGCGCCGGTCGCGGGTTTATCGCCTTCGGCCTGGTGGCGCCGAATCTGTTTGCGGCGCTGGGCATCATCGTCGCGCACAGCTACGCCCACCTCACCCACACCCAGTTCCAGCTGGGCAGCTACGTCCTGTTCGCGGTGCTGTGCGGCGCGGCGTCCTACATCGCGGTGCCCGCGGTGCAGCGGCTGGCGATCCCGGAGGCCAGCCCGACGCTGCCGCTGGCCGCGTCGCTGGGCCTCACGTTCTCCTACAACGTCACGATCGGGATCCCGGTCTACCTCGAGGTCGCCCGCGCCGTCACCACCTGGTTTCCGGTGGGGTGAGGTCGCGTCGCGGCTTAAGTCGGCCTGGCCCGAATCGTTGCAAAATCGCCTATCGTCGCAGGATGAAGACGGTTACCAGCACGGAGGCCAAGGCGAAGCTCAACGCGCTGCTCGCCGAGGTCGAGCGGACTGGTGCCTCGGTGACGATCACCAACCACGGCCGTCCGGTCGCGGTGCTGACGCCGGCGCATCAACGTCAACGCAAGTTCGGGCAGCTCCCGATGCTTGTCGTACCGGACAACATCGATGACCCACTTCCGGACGCCGAAATCGCGGCCTGGGAAGGCAATTCGTGATGGAGCACAAAGACCCATTCGACCGCATGCTCGTGGCGCAGGCCGCGCGGCGAAACCTCACCATCGCGACCAGCGACGCCCGGATCCTGCGTGCCGCCCTGACGCCGACGCTCAAGACGTAGATCTCTTTGCGCCGGTGCCGGCGAATCCCGGCATGGGACCGGTTCGGCGAACCGTAAGGTAATGCGTGGCGCGTGTCGGTGAGGCGGGAGGTCGCGGGGTTGGACGAGGCGTTCGGCCGGTACCGGCTGCGCGGGTTGCTCGGCGCCGGCGGCATGGGCCAGGTGTTTCGCGCCTACGACACCGAACTGCACCGCGAGGTCGCGATCAAGGTGCTGCCACCGCAAGCCGCCGCCGACCCGTCGTTCGAGCAACGGTTTCGCCGCGAAGCCCGCACCGCGGCGGGGCTCGGCGAACCCCATGTGGTGCCGATCTATGACTCCGGCGAAATCGACGGCCGGCTGTTCATCGCCATGCAACTGGTCAACGGCACCGACGTCGCCACCCTGCTTTCTCGGCACGGTCCGATGCCACCCGAACAGGCCGTGCGCATCATCGAGCAGGCGGCCGCCGCGCTCGACACCGCCCACGACGCCGGACTGGTGCACCGCGACGTCAAACCCGCCAACCTGCTGGTCACCCCGAAAAACTTCGTCTACCTGATCGACTTCGGCATCGCCAACGCCGCCGGCCAAACCAAACTCACCAGCACCGGCGCCGCCATCGGCACCCTGGCCTACATGGCCCCCGAACGCTTCACCACCGGGCACTGCGACAACCGCGCCGACATCTACGCGCTGACCTGCGTACTACACGAATGCCTCACCGGCACAACGCCTTACCCCGCCACCAGCGTCGAACAACAGATGTTCGCCCACGTCAACGGACCGCCGCCAAAGCCCAGTCAAATACGGCCTGGGATCCCAACAGCGCTCGACGACGTCATCGCGTGCGGCATGGCAGCAGACCCCGAGCAGCGGTATCAGAGCGCGGGCCAACTCGCCCACACCGCCCGTACCGCCCTCAACCACAACCCAGCAGCCAACCCTGCGCACCCACCGGAGCTAACCCAACAGGCCACCACTAACCCGGTGACCACCCGCGACGGGCGCTACCAGAGCGATGGAAAGTTCACGACCGCCGCACCCACCGCACTGGCCGCCACCCAACCGTCTAGGACCACCCCACCGCCTGGACTGACCACCACGGCGCGCCGCCGCTGGCGGCGGCGCTGGGTCGCAGCGCTCGCCACCGCTGCAGTCCTGGTGTTGGCGGCAGCCACTGGCATCGCGTACTGGGTCAATAACCGGCACACCCGCCCCCGCACCCTCGCCGTGACTGCCACCATCGACGTCGGCAAGACCCCAGTCGGTGTGGCCGTCGACCCGGCCAATCACACCGCCTACATCGGCAACGCCAAGGACGGCACCGTCTCGGTAATCGATAGCAACCACACCGTCATCAACACCATTAAAATCGGTGAAAAAGTGGGGCCGCCGGCCGTCGACCCCACCGCCCACACCGCCTACGTCACCAGATCTGACGATGAGACCGTGTCGGTGATCGACACGAACACCAACACGATTACCAACACCTTCACGATCGGCGCGCCCCCGGGGTGGCTTGCGGTCGATCCCACCACCCACACCGTCTACATATCCAACCACAGCGAAGACACCGTGTCGGCGATCGATACCACCAGCAATACCGTCACTAACACCATAAAAGTCGGCCCGGGCCCCAACGATGTTGCCATCGACCCCGCCGCACATACCCTTTACACCGCCAACGGCGGCGGCACGGTCTCGGTCATCGACGCCACCACCAACACCGTCACAGCCACCATCAACGTCGGCAAGACGCCCAACGGAGTGGCCGTCGACCCCACCACCCACACCGCCTACGTCGCCAATGAAGGCGACAACACGGTGTCCGTCATCGACACCACCAACGCCGTCACGGCCACCATCAACGTCGGCATGAACCCGTTCGGTGTGGCCGTCGACCCCACCACCCACACCGCCTACGTCGCCAACTCCAGCGCCAGCACGGTGTCCGTCATCGACACCACCACCAACACCGTCACAGCCAACATCAACGTCGGGGCTATGCCGATGCAGATAGCCGTCGATCCCGAAGGCCACATGGTTTACGTCACCAACGGCGGCGACGACACCGTGTCGGTGATCGCGGCCACCCGCTGACTACCCCAGCAGTCCGCGCACCACCCCGTCGGCCAGCAACCGGCCACGGTCCGTTAGCACCAGCCGACCTCCCTCGGTGACCAGCAGGCCATCGGCGACGGCGGCGTCAGCGCGACGCCGTTCCTCAGCACCCAACCGCGACACCTCCAACCCCCGCCGCAGCCGCAGCGCCAACATCACGTCCTCGGTATGCCGGTCACCGTCAGACAGCTCTTCAAACCCGCCCACCGGCAGCTCACCGTCGCTAATCAACCCCGCATACGCGTTGGGATGCTTGACATTCCACCATCGGACGTCGCCGACGAACCCGTGCGCGCCGGGTCCGGCGCCCCACCATTGGCCACCGTCCCAGTAGCCCAGGTTGTGCCGGCATTCCCCGCCGGGCCGACTCCAGTTGGACACCTCATACCAGGAGAACCCGGCCGAACTCAGCCGCGCGTCGAGCAGCTGGTAGCGCTCGGCCATCACGTCGTCGTCGGGCATAGGCAGCTCACCACGGCGCACCCGGCGGGCCAGCGCGGTGCCGTCCTCGACGATCAGCGCATAGGCCGACACGTGGTCGACGCCGGTGTCCAGCGCCACCTCCACCGAGTCCAGCAGATCCTCGTCGGTCTCCCCCGGCGTGCCGTAGATCAAATCCAGGCTGACGTGCTCGAAACCGGCGGCCAGCGCTTCTCGCGCCGCGGCCGCCGACCGGCCCGGCGAATGCACCCGGTCCAGCGTCGCCAACACTCGCGGCGCCACCGACTGCATGCCCAGCGACACCCGGGTGTAGCCGGCGTCGCGGATCGCGGCGAAGAACTCCGGTGACGTCGACTCCGGGTTGGCCTCGGTGGTGACCTCGGCGTCGGGCGCCAGCTCGAAGTGGGTGCGCACCGCGTCGAGCATCACGCCCAGCCGGGCAAACCCCAGCAGCGACGGGGTGCCGCCGCCGACGAACACGGTGTGCACGGTCGGCGCGCCCAGCCGCGCGGCCGCCAGCTCCAGTTCGGTACACAGCGCCGCCAGCCAGGCGTCGGGATTGACCCCGCCCAACTCGGCCGGCGTGTAGGTGTTGAAGTCGCAGTAGCCGCAGCGGGTCAGGCAGAACGGCACATGCAGGTACAGCCCGAACGGCCCGCCCGGGCGCAACCGCAGGTCGGGCAGGTCAACCGGCGCGGGAGCAGAGGGCATGCCAAATCATCCCACGGCTAACCGGTGTCGGCCCGTTAGCGGGATCCGAGGGTGAACGCGCATTCATTCTGCGTCCACGGCGCAGACGTTCGAGAAGACCGCGCCGTGGACGCAGACTCAACGGCGGCCGCCCAGCCAAAGCCAGGCACGACCCGTCAGGACCGGTCGGGGTGGGGCACCGGGCGCACATCCAGCCCGGGGATCCCCTCGAAATCCGCCGGGTTGCAGGTGAACAGCGGCAACCCGTAAGCAATCGCGCTGGCGGCGATCAGCGCGTCGTAGGCGCGAGCAGCCGGTTTTCGCCCAGACGCACGCAACGCCGCCGCCACCGCGCCGAACGCCCGCGCCGATGCGTCGTCAAAGGCCAATACGTCGAAGTCCGATTCGGCCTGCTGCAGATGCGCCTGGCGCGCCGCGCGCTCTTCGTCGCTCGGCGCGACATGCGGCCCGACGGACAACTCGGCCAGCGTGACAGCGCTGACCACGGACTCCTCGGGAAGAGTCGCCGGATCGTCGAGGCGTCCCAGCAGGATCACGGTGGAGGTGTCGAGCATTCCCCGCGATGTCGCCTCAGGCATTACAGCGACGGGTTGAGCACGGCGTCGATATCGCGGCGCAGTGCGTCGGGATCCACCCGCGGCAGCCGCTTCCGACGCGCGATGAGCTCGGCGGGTCCCGGACCGCGACGGGGCACCGGGCGCAGCTCGGCCACCGCGCGGCCATCCCGCGTGACCACCACGGCCTCACCGCGCTCGACGCGGTCAAGCACCTCGCCGCCCTTATTGCGCAGGTCGCGCACCGTCACCGACTCCACGACATCAGCGTATCACCGGTGAGACACTCCTTTTGCTCACCGTGATCCCAACTTTGACCTGGTAGCGCGGTTCCGCGGCGGCTGTGGCACAATGGCCGGGTGACCGTCGCCCACCGCACCCCGTTTGATATTGCGCTGGTGGCGCGTCGGCATATCGATCTCAAGCGTGTCTGCAGCTGTCGCTGTCTGCCTTGATGTCGTAGACCCGCCCACCTGAACTTCCAGCTGGCCACCGGATCTGCGCTGCCGGGACAGCCACCGGTGATTTGCGCGGTCCAGCCGGCTCCTCCGCGAAGGAGAGCTTGCCCGATGACGTCCCCCAAGACGAAACCGCGCCCCGCCAAAACCAGAGACGAGGGCCAGTGGGCGTTGGGTCAGCGCGAGCCGCTCAACGGCAACGAGCAGTTCAAACAGGACGACGCCCCGCTCAACGTGCGCGACCGCGTGGTGAACATCTACGCCAAGCAGGGCTTCGATTCCATCGACAAAACCGATCTGCGCGGCCGGTTCCGCTGGCTGGGCCTGTACACCCAGCGCGAACAGGGCTACGACGGCACCTGGACCGGTGACGAGAACGCCGACCTGCTCGAGGCCCGCTACTTCATGATGCGGGTGCGCTGCGACGGCAAGGCGCTGTCGGCCGCGGCGGTGCGCACCCTCGGTGAGATCTCCACCGAGTTCGCCCGGGACACCGCCGACATCTCCGACCGGCAGAACCTGCAGTACCACTGGATCGAGATCGAGAACGTCCCAGAGATCTGGGACCGGCTGGCCGCCGTCGGCCTGCAAACCACCGAGGCCTGCGGTGACTGCCCGCGCGGCATGCTGGGCTCCCCGCTGGCCGGCGAATCCCTCGACGAGGTGCTCGACGCCTCCCCCGCGCTCGACGAGATCGTGCGCCGCTACATCGGCAACCCCGAGTACGCCAACCTGCCGCGCAAGTTCAAGACCGCGATCTCCGGGCTGCAGGACGTCGCCCACGAGATCAACGACGTCTCGTTCATCGGCGTCAACCACCCCGAACACGGCCCCGGCCTGGACCTGTGGGTGGGCGGTGGCCTGTCCACCAACCCGATGCTGGCCCAGCGGGTCGGGGTGTGGGTGCCGCTGGATGAGGTGCCCGACGTGTGGGAGGCCGTCACCGCGATCTTCCGCGACTACGGCTACCGCCGGCTGCGGTCCAAGGCCCGGCTGAAGTTCCTGGTCAAGGACTGGGGTGTCGAAAAGTTCCGGGAGGTGCTCGAAACCGAGTACCTCAACCGCAAGCTGATCGACGGTCCGGCCCCGCAACCGGTCCCCCACACGGTCGACCACGTCGGGGTGCAAAAGCTCAAGAACGGGCTCAACGCGGTCGGGGTGGCCTCGATCGCCGGGCGGGTGTCGGGCACCATCCTGTCCAAGGTGGCCGACCTGATGGAGCAGGCCGGCTCGGATCGGGCCCGGCTCACCCCGTATCAGAAGCTGATCATCCTCGATGTGCCCGACGACAAGCTCGACGAGCTGGTCGCCGGCCTGGACGCGCTGGGGCTGCCGTCGGCGCCGTCGCATTGGCGGCGAAACCTGATGGCCTGCACCGGGTTGGAGTTCTGCAAGCTGTCGTTCGTCGAAACCCGGACGCGCTCCCAGTCGCTGGTGCCCGAGTTGGAGCGCCGGCTCGACGACCTCAACGCCCAGCTCGACGTGCCGGTCACCGTCAACATGAACGGCTGCCCCAACTCGTGTGCCCGCATCCAGGTCGCCGACATCGGCTTCAAGGGCCAGATGATCGACGACGGGCACGGCAACTCGGTGCCCGGTTTCCAGGTGCACCTGGGCGGCAGCCTCGGCGCCGACAGCGGGTTCGGCCGAAAGCTGCGCCAGCACAAGGTCTTCGACGCCGAGCTCGGCGACTACATCGAGCGGGTGGTGCGCAACTTCGTCAAGCACCGCGACGAGGGCGAACGCTTTGCCCAGTGGGTGCTGCGCGCCGACGAGGACGACCTGCGATGAACGACTGGACCGAAACGCAGCTGCGCGAGTTGGCCGCCCGCGGCGCCGCCGAACTCGACGGCGCCAACGCCACCGAGCTGCTGCGCTGGACCGACGAGCACTTCGGCGGCGTGCACGGCCCGCGCGGCGCGGCGACCTGCAACTACCTGGTGGCCTCCAACATGCAGGACGCGGTGCTGGTGGACCTGGCCGCCAAGGTGCGGCCCGGGGTGCCGGTGCTGTTCTTGGACACCGGGTATCACTTCGCCGAAACCATCGGCACCCGCGACGCCGTCGAGGCCGTCTACGACATCTCGATCCTCAACGTCACCCCCGAGCACACGGTGGCGCAGCAGGACGAGCTGCTGGGCAAGGACTTGTTCGCCCGCGACCCCGGCGAATGCTGCCGGCTGCGCAAGGTCGTCCCGCTGACCAAGGCGCTGCGCGGCTACGCCGCCTGGGTGACCGGGCTGCGCCGGGTGGAGGCGCCCACCCGGGCCAACGCCCCGCTGATCAGCTTCGACGAGCAGTTCGGCCTGGTGAAGATCAACCCGCTGGCCGCGTGGACCGATCAGGACATGGCCGACTACATCGCCGCCAACGATGTGCTGGTCAACCCGCTGGTCGAGGAGGGCTACCCGTCGATCGGCTGCGCTCCGTGCACCGCCAAACCGCTGGCCGGCGCCGACCCGCGCAGCGGGCGCTGGCAGGGCACGGCCAAGGTGGAATGCGGGCTGCACGCCTCGTGACCACCCTCGTGTTGACCGCGCACGGCAGCGCGGATCCGCGCTCCTCGGCCAATACCCGGGCGATCGCGGGACATCTGCGCCGGGTGGCGCCCGAGCTGGACGTGCGGGTGGCGTTTTGCGAGCAGAACACCCCGAACCTGCGCGATGTGCTGCCCGGGCTGTCCGGCGACGTCGTCGTCGCGCCGTTCCTGCTGGCCAGCGCCTACCACGCGCGCATCGACATCCCCGGGTTGATCGCCGAGTCCGGCGCCCGGGTGCACCAGGCCGACGTGCTCGGCGAGGACGAGCGGCTGCTGACCGTGATGCGCCAGCGGCTCACCGAGGCGGGGGCCTCCCGGTTCGACGCCGGGCTGGGGGTGCTGGTCGTGGCGGTGGGCTCGTCGAACCCGGCCGCCAACGCGCGCACCGCGCGGCTGGCTGGCGCCCTGGCCCGCGGAACCCGGTGGGCGGGCGTGGAAGTCGGCTTCGCCACCGGGCCGGAGCCGTTGCCGGTGGCCGCGCAGCGGCTGCGGGACCGCGGCGCCACCCACCTGGCGATCGCCCCCTGGTTTTTGGCCCACGGCCGCATCACCGACCGGGTCGCCGACTACGCCGCGACCGCGGGCATCGTGATGGCCGAACCGCTGGGCGCGCATCGGCTGGTGGCCGCCGCCGTGCTGGACCGGGTCGAGGACGCGCTGGCCGCGCGGATCGCCGCGTAGGCCGACCGGCGCGAGGGTGCGCAAACCCGGGAATTAGGCCGGCGTGTCGGCCGGGGACACGCCCGCTCGCGGCAAATCGGCGTCCTCGGCGATCGCGCCGTTGAGCGGGGGCACGTGGGTGGCCCGCGCGTAGACGGTGTCGCCCTCGGACAGCGCCAGCGCCTCGGCGTCCCCGCGGGTGATTTGCGCGGTGAACGACCCGTGGGTGGCCGCGCTGGTCAACTCGACGCGCACCTCAAACCCCAAGGTCACCACCCGGTCGACGGTGGCGCGCACCACGCCGGTGGTCTCCCCGGTGCCGTCGCTGGCGGCGATCGCCAGGTCCGGGGTGCGCCCGACCCGGATGTCGTGCGGTCGCACCAGCGCGCCGTTGAGCGAGGACACCGCCCCCAGAAACGACATGACGAACGCGTTGGTCGGGGCGTCGTACACCTGGGTGGGCGAGCCGACCTGCTCGATGCGGCCCTTGTTGAGCACCGCGATCCGGTCGGCCACATCCAGCGCCTCGGCCTGGTCGTGGGTGACCAGCACGGTGGTGACGTGCACCTCGTCGTGCAGCCGGCGCAGCCAGGTCCGCAGATCCTCGCGGACCTTGGCGTCCAGCGCGCCGAACGGCTCGTCGAGCAGCAGCACCTGCGGATCGACCGCCAGCGCGCGGGCCAGCGCCATCCGCTGACGCTGCCCGCCGGACAGCTGGTTGGGGTAGCGGCCCTGAAACCCGCTGAGCCCGACCACCTCGAGCAGGTTGTCGACCTTGGCCTTGATCTCGGACTTGGGCCGGCGGCGGATCTTCAACCCGAACGCGACGTTGTCGCGGACCGTCATGTGTTTGAACGCCGCGTAATGCTGGAACACGAACCCGATGCCGCGCCGCTGCGGCGGCACCCCGGTGACGTCGCGCCCGTTGATGGTGATGGTGCCGGTGTCGGGCCGGTCCAGGCCGGCGATGGCGCGCAGCAGGGTGGATTTGCCCGACCCGCTGGGCCCCAGCAGCGCGGTCAGCGACCCGGCGGGCACCACGAAGTCGACGTTGTCCAGCGCGGCGAAATCGCCGTAGTGCTTGTTGGCGCCGGTCACGGTGATCGCGTTCGTAGTCACTAGGACACCTCCTTGCCCGCGCGCCGGGCATCCAGAATCACCTGCACCACCAGGACCAGCACCGAAACCGCCATCAGCAGGGTGGACAACGCGTAGGCGCCGTACTCGGCGCCGCGGTTGTAGCGGTCGGAGACCAGCAGCGTCAGGGTCTGCGAGGTCCCCGGCAGGTTCGACGACACCATCAGCACCGCGCCGTATTCGCCCAGCGTCCGCGCCACGGTCAGCACGATGCCGTAGGTCAGCCCCCACCGAATGGACGGCAGCGTGATCCGCCAAAACGTCTGCCACCAGCCCGCACCCAGGGTGGCCGCCGCCTCCTCCTGGTCGGTGCCCAGTTCGTGCAACACCGGCTCGACTTCCCGGATCACGAACGGCAGGGTGACGAACAGGCTGGCCAGCACGATGCCCGGCAACCCGAAGATGATCTTGATGCCGAGGTTGTTTTCGACGAACCCCAACGCGCCCGCCGACCCCCACAGCACGATAAGCGCCACACCGACGATGACCGGCGACACCGCGAACGGCAGGTCGATGACCGCCTGCAGCGCGCCCTTGCCCCGGAACCTGTTGCGCGCCAACACCAGCGCGGTCGGGATCCCGAAGATCAGGTTCAACGGCACCACGATCGCCACCACCAGTAGCGTCAAGTCCAGCGCCGCGATGGCGGCCGGGGTGGAGATGTAGTCGAAGAACTGCCCGAGCCCCGGGGCGAAGGTGCGCCACAGGATCAGCGCGACCGGCACCACCAGCAGCACGAAAATGTAGCCGAGCGCCAGGTAGCGGGTGAGGTAGCGGATCGCCGCGGAGGGAGTCATGCCGCCTGCTCCTCACGTTTGGCGGCGCGCGAGCCCACGGTGCGCAGGATGAACAGCACCACGAACGAAATAGAAAGCAGCACAATGGAGATGGCCGCCGCACCGGTGCGGTCGTCGTTTTCGATGAGGGTGCGGATCCACTGCGAGGACACTTCGGTCTTGCCCGGCACCGCGCCCCCGATCAGCACCACCGAGCCGAATTCGCCGATGGCACGCGAGAACGCCAACCCGGCGCCGGTCAACAGCGCCGGGGTCAGCGCGGGCAACACGATGGTGGTGAAGATCGTCGCGCCACCCGCCCCCAGCGAGGCGGCGGCTTCCTCGGCGTCCCGGTCGATTTCGAGCAGCACCGGCTGCACGGCGCGCACCACGAACGGCAGCGTCACGAACGCCAACGCCACCCCGACACCCCAGCCGGTGTGCTGCAGATGCAGCCCGACCGGGCTGTTGGGCCCGTACAGGGCCAGCATCACCAGGCTGGCGACGATGGTGGGCAACGCGAACGGCAGGTCGATGATGGTGTCGATCAGCCGTTTGCCCGGAAAGTCGTCGCGCACCAGCACCCAGGCGATCAGCAGCCCGAAGATCAGGTTGAGCACGGTCACCCCGGCCGAGATCGTCAGCGTCACCCGAAACGACTCCAGCGCGGCATGCGAGCTGATCGCCAACCAGAACGCCTGCCAGCCGCCGCCGACGGCCTGCCAACCGATCGCGGCCAGCGGCAGCAGCACGATGATCGACAGCCACACCACCGCGGTGCCCACCCGCAGCGAGGTGCTGCCCAGCCGCTGCCCCAGCTGCGCCGCTACCCCACCGCGGACGCGGTCGGGTGCGGACCCGGCGATGTCCCTGTCCGGCTCTGCGGTCGCGGTCATCCGGTGGCCTGCATGTAGATCTTGGTGATGGCGCCGTTGCGTTTGTCGAACAGCCGCGGGTCCACACCGTCCCAGCCGCCCAGGTCGGTGATCGTCCACAGTTTCTCCGGCGCCGGGAACTGATCCCGGAAGTCGGCGGCCACGGCCGGGTCGACCGGCCGGAAACCGGACTGGGCCCACAGCTTTTGCGCCTGCGCGGTGTACTGGAAGTTCTTGAACGCGGTCGCGATATCGAGATGGTTGCTGGTGGTGACCACCGCCATCGGGTTGTCGATTTTGAAGGTCTGCGGCGGGTTGAGGTGTTCGACCGGTTTGCCCTGCCGTTCGGTGGCGATGGCCTCGTTTTCGTAGCTGATCAGTACGTCGCCGCTGCCCTGGACGAACACGTCGGTGGCCTCCCGGCCCGATCCCGGACGCAGTTTGACGTGTTCGCTGACCAGTTTGCGCACGAAGTCCAACCCGGCCTGCGCGTTCTTGCCGCCGCCGCTTTTCACCGCGTAGGGGGCCAGCAGGTTCCATTTCGCCGAGCCCGAACTCAGCGGGCTGGGGGTGATGACCTCCACCCCGGGCCGCAACAGGTCATCCCAGTCCTTGATGTGCTTCGGGTTGCCCTTACGCACCACCAGGGTCACCACCGACCCGAACGGCAGACCCTTGGTGGCGTCTTTGTCCCAGTCCGGGGACACCTTGCCGGCGGCCACCAGCCGGGTGATGTCGGGTTCCACCGAGAAGTTCACGATGTCGGCGGGTTTGCCGGCCGCCACCCCGCGGGACTGATCGGCCGACGCGCCGTAGGAGGTGACCACCTCCACGTCCTTGCCCTCCTCGGAGGCGGTGAACGCCGGGATCACCGCGCTCCAGCCCGGTTCGGGCGCCGAGTAGGCGACCAGCGTGATGCTGGTGTGCGCACCGCTGCGGCTGCTGCCGCCGACGACGTCGCTGGGGCCGCCGCCGCAGGCCGCCAGCAGGGCGGCGCCCAGCACCGCGCTGACGATCAGCGCGGTGGCGCGTCGGGCCTGGTTGAACATGGGTGACCTTTCAGTGCGGGCTTCAGCGATACGGCCCGTCGCGACGGAAAGGTGCTCAGTAGTTAAGGGTCACGCACTGACAAAGCCACACCGCGGACGGGACTCTCACGTCAGCGACAACAGTGCACATCGGCCACAGCGCAATTTCCCACGGCAATGAGCGCCAAGATGTGGCACTCACCGTTACCGGACGCTGCGAGCATGCCGCGAAGCCTAACAGAAATTGTCATCACCGCAGGCCGAGGCCCGGCCGCGTCAGCGGGTCAGCAGCCAGGTGACGATCACCAGCACGATCAAGATCACCAACACCAACGTCACCCGGGATCGCGGCAGCCCGCCCATCAGGACTCCTCGTCGCTGTGCCAGGCGCGTCGCATCAGCTGGATGCCGTTGCCGAGCAGGCCGTCCATCAGCACCGCGGCCAGGTAGGCGATCACCAACACCACCGGCATCACCACGATGGTCTGTATCACAAAGCCGAGCCCGGACAGCCACAGTTCGATGCCGTCCCACCAGCTCAGGAACCCAGCCACGCCGCTCACCCTATGCGGCCGGCCCGGGGAAACCAACCTCGCCGCGACCGCCGACACACCTCCCCGAGGTGGACGCCGGGCCGGTCGGCAGATGATGATGGCCGCATGGTCCTGCATACCAAGCCCGCCGACCAGCCCACCACCGAGCCCACCGACAAGACCATCGCCCGACCGCTGACCATGAGCACCCCGGTGCCCTACGTGGCGGGCGCCCCGCTGCGCAACCCGTTCCCGCCGATCGCCGACTACGCGTTTTTGTCCGACTGCGAGACGACCTGCCTGATCTCCGCGGCCGGCTCGGTGGAGTGGATGTGTGTACCGCGCCCGGATTCCCCGAGCGTGTTCGGCGCGATCCTGGACCGCAGCGCCGGGCATTTCCGGCTGGGACCCTACGGCGTCTCGGTGCCGTCGGCGCGGCGCTACCTGCCCGGCAGCCTGATCCTGGAGACCACCTGGCAGACCCATACCGGCTGGTTGATCGTGCGTGACGCGCTGGTGATGGGGCCCTGGCACGACATCGAGACCCGGTCGCGGACGCATCGGCGCACCCCGATGGACTGGGACGCCGAACACATCTTGCTGCGCAGTGTGCGCTGCGTCAGCGGCACCGTCGAGCTGGTGATGAGCTGCGAGCCGGCCTTCGACTACCACCGGCTCGGCGCCAGCTGGGAGTACTCGGCCAACGGCTACAGCGAAGCGGTCGCGCGGGCCACCAAGAACCCCGACGGTCACCCGACGCTGCGGCTGACCACCAACCTGCGGCTGGGGTTGGAGGGCCGCGAGGCCCGGGCCCGCACCCGGCTCAAGGAGGGCGACAACGTCTTCGTCGCGTTGAGCTGGTCGCGGCATCCGGCGCCGCAGACCTACGAAGAGGCCGCCGACAAGCTGTGGAACACCACCGAGTTCTGGCGGCAGTGGATCAATATCGGCAACTTCCCCGACCATCCGTGGCGGGCGTTCCTGCAGCGCAGCGCGCTGACGTTGAAGGGCCTGACCTATTCGCCGACCGGCGCGCTGCTGGCGGCGTCCACCACCTCGCTGCCGGAGACCCCGCACGGCGAACGCAACTGGGATTACCGGTACTCCTGGGTGCGGGATTCGGCGTTCACGCTGTGGGGCCTGTACACGCTGGGGTTGGACCGCGAGGCCGACGACTTCTTCTCCTTCATCGCCGACGTGTCCGGCGCCAACAACGGGGAACGCCATCCGCTGCAGGTGATGTACGGCGTCGGCGGCGAACGCAGCCTGGTCGAGGAGGAACTGCACCACCTGTCCGGCTATGACCATGCCCGCCCGGTGCGGATCGGTAACGGCGCCTACAACCAGACCCAGCACGACATCTGGGGCACCATGCTGGACTCGGTGTACCTGCACGCCAAGTCGCGCGAACAGGTGCCCGAGACGCTGTGGCCGGTGCTCAAGGCCCAGGTCGAAGAGGCGGTCAAGCATTGGCGGGAGCCCGACCGCGGCATCTGGGAGGTGCGCGGCGAGCCGCAGCACTTCACCTCCAGCAAGATCATGTGCTGGGTGGCGTTGGACCGCGGCGCCAAACTCGCCGAGCGGCAGGGCGAACGCAGCTACGCCCAGCAGTGGCGGGAGATCGCCGACGAGATCAAGGCCGACGTGCTCGAACACGGGGTGGATTCGCGCGGGGTGTTCACCCAGCGCTACGGCAGCGACGCGCTGGACGCGTCGCTGCTGCTGGCGATCCTGACCCGGTTCTTGCCGTCGGATGACCCGCGGGTGCGCGCGACCGTGCTGGCCATCGCCGACGAGCTCACCGAGGACGGCCTGGTGCTGCGCTACCGCGTCGAGGAGACCGACGACGGGCTGGCCGGCGAGGAGGGCACCTTCACCATCTGCTCGTTTTGGCTGGTGTCGGCGCTGGTGGAGATCGGCGACGTCAACCGCGCCAAGCGGCTGTGCGAGCGGCTGCTGTCGTTCGCCAGCCCGCTGCACCTGTACGCCGAGGAGATCGAGCCGCGCACCGGGCGGCACCTGGGCAACTTCCCGCAGGCGTTCACCCATCTGGCGTTGATCAACGCGGTGGTGCACGTGATCCGGGCCGAGGAGGAAGCCGAAAGCACCGGCACCTTCCAGCCCGCCAACGCCCCGATGTAACGGCGTCAGCTCAGCGCGGTGACCTTGTCCATCATGGTGTGCGCGATGTCGACCGCGCTGCTTTTGCGCTCCCCCGACACGTCGCGGTAGAACGAAACCTGCACCTCGACTAGGCAATTCACCCGGACACCGAGGGCTCGCACCCCGGGGATGGTCCCGGAATCGAAGCTGAAACTGGTGCTGGCCGACAGCACCGAATCAGCGACTTTGGGTCGGCTCAGGGTAAAGGTGTCACCCCGGGACGTCACCGCCTCGCCGTCGCAGTGCTCCCACTGCTTGGTCAGCTCCTCGAACGCGGTGTCGGCGTCCGCGACGCTGGGCAACGCGACCACGCCCTCTTCCACATCGATCACCGTCGCGTCGCGGTCATCCCGCGGCGTCCACCAGATCTCCCGGGCGGCCTCCTGCACGTCGGCGGAGTCGTAGCTGCTCTTTTGCATCAGGCCGACCGCCAGCGCGCAATCCGGGGACGAGACGTCGGGCCGCTCGTCGAACGCGTCGTCGCCGAACCGGGGCGCCAGGTTGGGGTCGCTTTCGAAGGGCTGCTCCAGCATCTTCTCCAGCTCGGCGTCGTCGAGCAGCACCTGCTTGACCGCGCGACCGGTGAGCGGACTCGGGGTCAGCCCCGACGCCGGGTGCACCGTGCCGTCCACGATGCGGGTGCAGCCGCTGACCAACACCAGCACTGACAGCAACACCGCGGTCCGCGACACCAGCGGTGTGCCCGTCACTTCTTGGCCTTGTCCCCGCCGGCGTCGGTGGACAGCGCCGCGACGAACGCCTCCTGCGGCACGTCGACCCGCCCGATGGTCTTCATCCGCTTCTTGCCTTCCTTCTGCTTTTCCAGCAGTTTGCGTTTCCGGGTGATGTCGCCGCCGTAGCACTTGGACAGCACATCCTTACGGATCGCGCGGATGTTCTCGCGGGCAATGATTTTCGAGCCGATCGCGGCCTGCACCGGCACCTCGAACTGCTGGCGCGGGATCAGTTCCTTGAGCTTGGTGGTCATCTTGTTGCCGTAGGCCGCCGCGGCGTCCTTGTGCACGATGGCGCTGAACGCGTCGACGGCCTCGCCCTGCAGCAGGATGTCGACCTTGACCAGCGCGGCCTCCTGCTCGCCGGCCTCCTCGTAGTCCAGGCTGGCGTAGCCGCGGGTGCGGGATTTCAGCGCGTCGAAGAAGTCGAAGATGATCTCCCCCAACGGCAGGGTGTAGCGCAGCTCGACGCGTTCGGGCGACAGGTAGTCCATGCCGCCGAGCTCGCCGCGGCGCGACTGGCACAACTCCATGATGGTGCCGATGAACTCGCTGGGCGCGATGACGGTGGTTTTGACCACCGGCTCATACACGGTGCCGATCTTGCCCTCCGGCCAGTCCGACGGGTTGGTCACCGTCACCTCGGTGCCGTCGTCTTTGACCACCCGGTACACCACGTTGGGCGAGGTGGAGATCAGGTCCAGGTCGAATTCGCGCTCCAGGCGCTCCCGGGTGATCTCCATGTGCAGCAGACCCAAAAAGCCGCAGCGGAACCCGAACCCCAGCGCCACCGAGGTTTCCGGCTCGTAGGTCAGGGCGGCGTCGTTGAGCTGCAGCTTGTCCAGCGCGTCGCGCAGGTCCGGGTAGTCCGAGCCGTCCACCGGGTACAGCCCGGAGTACACCATCGGCCGCGGTTCGCGGTAGCCGGTCAGCGCCTCAGTGGCACCGTGCCGCGCGGTGGTGACGGTGTCGCCGACCTTGGATTGGCGCACGTCCTTCACCCCGGTGATCAGATAGCCGACCTCGCCGACGCCTAAGCCTTTGCTGGCCTTGGGCTCCGGGGAGACGATGCCGACTTCCAGCAGTTCGTGGGTGGCGCCGGTGGACATCATCGCGATCTTCTCGCGCGGGACGATCTTGCCGTCGACGACGCGGATATACGTGACCACGCCGCGGTAGGTGTCGTAGACGGAGTCGAAGATCATCGCCCGGGCGGGGGCGTCGGCGTCCCCGGTGGGTGGGGGCACCTGGCGGACCACCTCGTCGAGCAGTTAGGCGACGCCCTCGCCGGTCTTGCCGGACACCCGTAACACGTCGTCGGGTTCGCAGCCGATGATGTGCGCGATTTCGGCGGCGTAGCGGTCCGGGTCGGCCGCCGGCAGGTCGATCTTGTTGAGCACCGGGATGATGGCCAGGTCGCGGTCCAGCGCCAGGTACAGGTTGGCCAGCGTTTGCGCCTCGATGCCCTGGGCGGCGTCGACCAGCAGCACGGCGCCCTCGCAGGCTTCCAGCGCGCGGGACACCTCGTAGGTGAAGTCGACGTGGCCGGGGGTGTCGATCAGGTGCAGCACGTATTTTTGGCCGTTGGCCTCCCACGGCAGCCGCACGTTCTGGGCCTTGATGGTGATGCCGCGTTCCCGCTCGATGTCCATCCGGTCCAGGTACTGGGCGCGCATCGACCGCTCGTCGACGACGCCGGTGAGCTGCAGCATCCGGTCCGCCAGCGTGGACTTGCCGTGATCGATGTGGGCGATGATGCAGAAGTTCCGAATCTGCGCCGGCGCGGTGAAGGTTTGGTCGGCGAAACTGCTGATGGGAATCTCCTGGTTGACGGGGTGGGACAGCGGCGGGGCGCGGCTTCCAGGGTATCCAGCGACGACCGTGACAACACAATCGCGCCTCAGCGTTCTCACCTATGCTGGCGCCATGGCTTCCCCGCGGAGGACAGGGTGGCAGACGTTTCAGCGGTTTGCCGAGAACCTCGTGTTCAACGAGGCCCCGCGAGTCATCCGCCAGCTCCAGCACGTGCCGGCCGTCCAGCAGGGCATTCAACGCGGCATTCAGCAAGGCATCAAGATCGGTCTGGACGTCCTGTCCGGCGCCACGTCGGAGCCGCCGGTCGCGATCCCGGCCGGTCGCCCGGTGACCAGCGGCAGCGTCCCGACCGCGCACCGGGCCCGCAAAGTCGTGTATGCCCCGGACCTGGACGGCCGCGCTGATCCCGGTGAGGTGGTGTGGACCTGGGTCGTCTACGAAGACGACCCCACCCGCGGCAAGGACCGTCCGGTGTTGGTGGTGGGCCGCGACCGGCACACGCTGCTGGGGCTGATGTTGTCCAGCCAAACCCACCATCACGACGACCCGGCCTGGGTCGGCATTGGCGTCGGCCCGTGGGATTACGAGGGCCGGCCCAGCTGGGTGCGGTTGGACCGGGTGCTCGACGTCCCCGAGGAAGGGATCCGGCGCGAGGGCGCGATCCTGGACCGCGCCCTGTTCGACGTGGTCGCGGCCCGGCTGCGCAACTCCTATTCGTGGAGTTGAGCCCGCTCGACGGCGCTTAGCCCTGGGTGATGTAGGACTGCAGCTGCTCCTGCTCGGCTTGCAGCTCTTCGATCCGGGTTTTGACGACGTCACCGATGCTGACGATCCCGACCAGCCGGCCCTGCTCGAGCACCGGCACATGCCGGATCCGGTTCTCGGTCATCAGCACACTGACATCGTCCACCGAATCGGATTTGGTGCAGCTGGCCACCACGGAGGTCATGATCGTCGACACCGGGCGGGCCAGCATGCTGGCGCCGTGGGCGTGCAACTCGCGCACCACGTCGCGCTCCGACACCACGCCCTGCAGGCCATCCGGTCCGACCACCACCATGGCGCCGATGTTGTGCTCGGCGAGCCCGGCGAGCAGATCCCGGACCGAGGCGTCCGGGTCGATGGTCACTACCGCTGCGCCCTTATTCCGCAACACGTCCGCTATTCGCATCCAGACCTCCGCGTTTGTGATCCGGTTCACACTAGGCTACGCCACGCCCCGCGGTGGGTGATCCGCTCTCGGGTCAGCCGGTGGTGCCGATGACCTCCAGGCAGTAGGTCAGCGGCGGCTCCGGGTAGTTCAGCGGTTGCTGGTCGCCGCCGCACAGTCCGGGGTCGTCCACGCCGTCGCGCCGCAGCGCAACCCGGACCGTGGGCTCGGTGAACCCGGGGGTGCACCCGGTGGGTTCGAACAAGTGCGTGACGATGCCCTGTTGATAGCAGGTGCCGACGGCCAGGTCGTCCTGCAGGCACAGCCCGCCGCCACCGCCCTCGAGGGTGGCGTACTCCTCGGTGGGACAGTTCTTCTGACCGGTGTACTTCTTGGCCACGATCACCCGGGCGTCCGGCGACGAGCAGGGCAGTTCGTGGACGTCGCCGGGTTTAACCATGATCGTCGTGTCCACCTTGAGGCAGGTGCCGACGGCGTAATCGAACAAGGGCTCGTCGCCGCCGCTACTGCCGTGGTGATGGAAAAGCCCACCGACGACGGCCTTGGCCGCGATCACCCCGATCAGCACCATCGCGGCGCTGCCGATCCGTTTGCCGATCGACGGCTTCGCCTTCGGGGCGGGTGGGGGTTGTCTCCTTCTCACAATGGAAGCTGCCGCCGACTTACAAGGTGGTGGGGTCGGGGGGGGGGGCGGGCGGTTGTGGGTAGTGGGGGTGTTGGCGGCTCAGGGCCTAGGAGTTGT
>NZ_MLQM01000073.1:0-23358 GCF_001854525.1 Mycobacterium talmoniae | reverse complement strand
CGCACAGCACGGCCCGGCCGGCACCGAGCCCGAACACAACCCCACCCACAACTACGACTGGGCGCCCACAAAACAAGCCCTGCTAGGCACGCCGACGATTAACAACGCGTCCGGCCCCAAGGGCCAGTGCCGCAGCCGACCCCCGTTTGCCGACTGTGTTTACCTGGGCTTTCCTTGTCCCCCATGCGTAGGTTTTATTGTGCCGCGAGCCAGTAGGTCGGCAGGTACTCGTATTGTTGCCGGAATCCGGGCTTGTTGATCTCGGCGAGAGCTGCACGGCTTGCCTCGTCGTCTGGCCATAGGCGGATCTCGGTGATGTACGACTCGAGCCAGTCGTGGTCGAGCTGTGTTCCGCCGGCGGCCAGACCGGCCCGGTACTCGGCTTTGATGCGGTCGCGTTCGCGGCGGTAGATAAATTCGTACGTCCGGGTCAATTCGTCGATACCGTTGTCGAAACGGTCCGCGGCCTGGAGCCACGTCGGGCCCTGCGCCTTCCCCTGGCCCAGCTGCGCCAGTTTCGCCGAACTGTGTTCCCGCTGAATCATCGCGCCGCGCGCAATTTTGGCTTGCTCACGCATCTGCGTAGTTGATCGCGAGTTCATGTTCGCCATGTCGTCGAGAGCGGTCAGACTGTCCTCGTACCAGGCATCGAGGGCGGCGCGCCAGTTGGTGGCGTTTCCTGGTTCCCATGCGGCTGGTGGCATCAGCCGGATTGCTTCAACCGCGAGGCGGTCGCCATCGGTGTAAATGGTGGCGGTTGCTGCATGCCTTACCGGTATGACCAGCTTGGATCGCCAGTCTTGGGGTAGTTGCCCGTATCGGGCTTGGTGCAGCGCTGTCGCCAATATCCGAAGGCGTTCGGACTCGCAGTGCAGTGCCGCTAGATGTTCCTGTAGATGCCCATGGTTCATGTCGGGGTCCTTCAGGGTCATGCCCTGCTAGCGCGGGCGGCGGCAAGCAGTTCCGCGGTCACGGTGAGGGGTGTGTCGTGTGTGGAGATCAGCCGGTATAGGTCGGTGTCGGGGTCGAAGTGCGGCGGTTTGTGCACGTCGGTGCGGGCGTCTGCCGCTAGCAGTGTGAGCGTTTCTGCGAGGCGTTGGGGGCCGGCGCCGTTGTAGCCAGTGCGGTAGTAGTCGAATCCGGTGTCGGGTACCGGCCAGACCTGTCCAGCGGTGTCGCGGAAGAATGCTGCTTGGTGGTCGATCTCGGCCTCGGTGAGCTGCCCGAGGGCGCCGGGGGTGCTTGTTCCCACACCCGCGTAGATGGTGCCGTTGTTCGCCTCGATGGCCCAGGTGTGGGGGTTATCGAGGTCGGTGAGCCAGCGCACGGGCTCTACACCGGCGCCCATGTAGCGGCTGACGTGCCAGAACCCGAGTTCGGTGCGGCGTTGCTCGGCGACATCGGTCAACCGGCCGGCCCATTGGCGTGCCATCGCCGTGGCCGATGATGCACTGATCTTGATGGCGTGGGTCAGTACTGGCATGAATGCCCAGTGGTCGGCGACCCGTAATGCGTGTGTGGCGGCGTGCCGGTCGGCGCGATGGTGAAGGATCAGCGCAGCCTCGTCGGCGGTCAGCTCCGGCACGGGTTCGGTCGGGTCAACGGTGCTCACTGCCGCCTGAACCAGGCCTGGTGTCAGGCAATTGGTGTCGTGGCGATCGCGGCCGTTGAGCCTGATGAGTATTCGCTGCGCCAGCTTGTCGACGGCAGCACACAGCGGCGCGGAATCACCGGGGCTGGCCAAAGCGGTGATGTGGCCGGGGTCGATGCTGGGTGTGTAGGGGGTGATCTGTTCGGTAGATGCGCCGGGCCGCCACGCGAGCATCGCGTCGAGGTCGTTGAGCAGGGGGGACCACCAGGGCAGGTCGACGCGTAGGAGGTTGGCTAGGTCCCACCATTTGTAGCGGGCAGCGCCATGGTCGACCGGATCGTAGCGATATACCGGCTGGCGTTCGGCGACAACGACGATCGGGGCGGTCTGTGACCGGTCGTCGGGCAGCGATGCGGTTTCGCCGTTGGGAACAGCAACCGCGTCGATCCGTGGCGGCAGTTGGTTAAGGAGTGCGGCCGCGGCCTTGGGCACATTGTTGATGTGCAGGGTGTTTTCGCGGTCGGGGTAGGCGATCGCGACCGGGCCGGCGCCGTCGCTGGGTCTCCAGGTATGGATCGCGAACCTGCCGATATCGGGGATGTTGCACGGCTCGGCGGACATGAACTGTGCGGGGTTGGGATCGGGCACCCGTGGGAACAGACGCGAAACGATCGAGCGTCGGCGCCGGCGGTGCTCGAGGATGTAGCGCAACACCTGTTCGCCGGCGAAGTAGGTCCGGCCGCCCCTGGAGTCGGGCTGCGGAAACTTGGGGTCTTTGCGCGACACGTAGTGGTAGATCGTGTCGACTTTTAGCCCGGTCAGCTCAGCGGTCCGCTCGACGTTAAGCCATACGACGGTGTTCCAGCTGGTGCGTTCGCTCCACACATTCATGACACAACCTACTTTCAGTTGCTGCTGAACGCAGCATACAGTTTCATCTGGATTCTCGGCCAACGCGCCTCGGCGTGTCGCCTCGGATCGCAATGCCATTACTTATGGCGAGTGTATGTGCTATATCTTTCGCATGACTGTTGGCGACTTGGCCGATCACGACTACTGGCTCCCCAAGACCAGATGGTTCTCACCGCGGCTCGACGTCGCCGCAGTGGCCACGATTCTGGAGCTGCAGGAAACCACGGTGCGCCAATATGCGGCCAGAGATGTTGCCGGCTTCCCGGCGCCGCTGACCCGCGAAGGGGGCCGCAACTACTGGTCCGCCGACCAGATCTTCACCTACATCGACACCGAGCGACCCCAGCTACGTCACCGGATCCCACGGTTGTACGCACCGGCCAACCTCAACCCGGCGGTGTTCCTGTTTGCCGAACGTCTCGCTGTGCAGCGCCCGTTCGGTGTCAATGTCGAATTCGCCGTGCACCACTGGCAGCCCAGCGACGGACGTGGCCCGATAGCCGTCGCCTATCCCGCTCCACTTGACGAACCGGCCTGGGATTACGCATCGATGCTCCTCGAGCAGCTACCAGCGGTGTCCGCGGTCGCCGTAGTCACCAACGAAATCTCGCTCCTACCGGGCGAGCACGGCTGGCAAGCCGCGCTCGGCGTAGCCGAGCGCGGCCACCCGGCGTGGGCCGCGCTCAGGTTCAAAAACGTCCGCAAACACGTGGTCGAGATGGGCTGGTATCACCTGGCCCACCTGCTTGGCCACGATCTGCCCTGGTGGTCGGCATCGTTACGCGACCTGAATGCGATCACCAGCTGGTTTCCCGGTGCTCCCCGACAACAAATCCGGCCACGCGGGCTGTTCTACAACGAATCGATGCTGCGCCAGCTCGTAACCCACGCGCCACACAGCGACGCCGCACGACTAGGCGATCTGGTCGATCGGATCAATCGGATTCTCGAAGGCCCCGCCATCGGTGACGAATTACCGGTGGGCGAAGAAACTGAGCGGCCAGGCCTCGTCCAGGCAGCCGAGCCGCTCTACCGGCTGCCTGAGATCCCCGCAGCGCCCGACGAACACGAACTGGGCTGGCTACTGCACCAACACGTGCCAGACCCCCTCGCCGCCGACACGGCGGCCACCACGGTGCGCATGCTGCGGCCATTGGAGCCGCTGGTGGCCTACGTCGCCCATATCGGGCCACAGCGAGGAACGCTAGCCACCGAGTGGCTCTCAGACAGCGTCGCAGTCAGCGCGCCGGCCAGCGACGAGCTCGGATTCGCCATCGCCCGACAGGCCGTGTCGGAAACCGAGCGTGTGACGCGCTACTGCAAGCATCGCCGTAACCCGTTGACCTGGCTCGTGGAGACAGACGCTGGCGCCGTCTACGCAACGGTGGGAACGAAAGTGCCAGCCACAGGACATCTCATCGAATTCGAACTCGCTGAGCACAGCGCCTTCTTCCGTGACAGCAACGGTTCGGTCTGGCCGCTCCCGGCCCCGGCTCGGGGCCACTACTACACCAGCGGATACGCGGGGACCGGCCCCAACAACCTCTACAAATCGGTTCGTGCGCTCGCATCAGATGCATCGCGCAACCTGGCGGCCCTGGGCGGTCACGTCACCGTCGATGAACGTTCGCCGTTGTGGCGCTACATCCTGCGAAACGAGCCACCTTTCGCACTCAACAAAGCTGAACTCGCCACAGCAGTTAGTGGTTGCCGCTGAGGATGTTGTTGTGTGCTCCCATCTCGTTGCGTACGGGCGCCGGCAAAGAGCGCTTCACGGGTGGGTTAGCGGCAGCTGCGCGCCGCCGCCTCGCGAACCTGCCGCGCGACTGCAGCCAGTTCCGCACGTCGTCGCTGCCCAGTGTCGGAGTAAAGAACGAACCGAGCCATAGTCGAGCACTGCTGAATGCTGTCGGCCGCCCGAACAAGTGCGGACACTCGCTCGCTGATCGGCTCGTTGGAGGGCACCGCGAAGCATGGGACCTCACCCAACGTCAGTCCATGTTCCAGAATGCCGGGCGAATCGTCGTCGTCGCGTGGTGCCAACTCGGCCGCACACGCATAGATCTTCTGCGCGCCGGCCAAGTCGAGCCAGATCTCTTTACGCACATCGCATTCGATCTCCGCAGCCAATAGGTGCAGCGAGTCCGCAAGGCGGTGTGCAGGGTCGCTCATGCTGTCTGCTGTCGCCCGTACAGCCTCCGCGGCGCGCTTGATGTCAAGAATCAGCGTCGCCGCCTGGTCAACGTCTAACGAGTCACCGTCGCCGGATGCGGGCGTGTTGGAAACCACCAACTCCACTGCCTTCACCTCGTCCTTTGCGCCGGGTGCGTGTTGGTATGCGCTCCATCAGAATAGCTGGACAGCGCGCCACCGGCCTGTTGCGACTTCCTGCACTAGAACGTGACTGTCGCTGGCGCCAACCGGGCACCAGGTGAATTCCGGTGATTTCGCCGCGGTCGCGGTCAGGGAGGTTGTCTGGAGCACCAGGTTGGCGACTTCCTGGTCACGCAGGATCGCGGGCAGCGCCGGCATCGACTCGGCGTCGTAGAACCACAGCCGGGTACCGGAGTAGTAGCCCTTATCGTCGATGCTCTCTGCGTGCATGTACTCGGGACGCTGGCCCCACCCCACATCGACGCGTTGCGGAATGGGGTAACCCTGCTCGTCGGTTCTGTCGAACGTCAGGAAGTGCAGGCCATGGGCAACCAGCCATTCCTCGGCCCACGGCAGGATGAACGGGTTGGCCCTGGTGATGATGTCGATGACGGTGACCGTGGGAACGAGCTTGGTGTCGATCTGAATCTGGCTGAGCAAGTCTCTCCACCTGGCTTGCGCTTCGCACCTGGTCTGCAGGTCGACCGAACCAGCGTGGCTGACCCAAGACTCCATTGGCTCAGCACTGGTTGAGGCTGCGTCGGCGTTGGCGAGCAGGATCGCCCAGGCCAGATAGGTCCGGTCTATTCCTGTGGCCCCGAAGGCGGCGGCGCGGCGGTAGGCCGCCTCCAAGCTGGTGACGCCGGCTAGCGGGTCGATCGTCACGCGGTCGTAGCCCTGGTCTTCGGCCAGGCCCACACGGTAGGTCTTGTGGCTTGGCCACGGGTTGGTGTCGACGACGTCGGCGGCTGACCACGGCACCAGCGTGAGCGCCTTGTGTCGGCTGGCGACACCGGTCATCGCGTTCGCGAAAAGCGCGGCGGGGACTGCCGTGGTCAGGTAGTGGGCCAGCGAGTCGGCTGAGGCGGCCGGGTAGCTCAACTTGCCTGCGGTCAGTGCATGTTCGCTGGGAAATTCGCGGCCGAGGTTGAATCCGGAGCCTGGATACAGGTGGTCAGTCCACCCGAGTTCTGGGTGTGTCTGAGCGGCACGAAAGGCGGCCGAGACCGCCGGAAGGAACTCCGTCGTGAAGCTATAGCGGCCATCGGTCAACGCATCAAATGCGCCACCCAAACGGGATTGCAGGTCGACGGTGACAGAGATCTCCTTACCTGACTCGACGCTGTGCTGATGACGTACCGACGGGCCCCCGGCTGCCTCAATGTGTTCGCGAGGCACATTGCCGCAGAATCGGCGTAGGTTGCTGATCAACGCCCCGTAGGCAGCCGTATTCGTAAATACTTCCATAGATTGCATGCTAGCAGGAAAACGGCGGAAGTACGGGCGGTTTTAGTGGCCGCTGAAGACGTTGTTGTTGACGTTCTTGATCGCGGTGAGCATGTCGTCGTGCTCGATGAGTTCGATCATGTCGTCGGTCAAGGCGTGTCCGGCCCGACGCAGCTCGTGGAGGCGGCGGTCGCGCGCTTGCTCACCGGCTTGGACGATATTGCGTGCGTAGCGGCCGTTGCCGGCCACGTCCAGGCCGCGCTTATCGCCGATGGTGGTGGTGGCGAGCTCGGCGGCGGCCGCCTCCAACGCGACGGCCGCGTCATCACTGATCGCCGAATCACTGTCGGCCGCGATCAGTTTGGCGATCGCAACGATCTCGTCGGCGGAGTATCCGGGAAAGTTGATGCGAGTAGCGAACCGGCCGCGTAGACCGTCGTTAGCGTCCAGCAGCCGGTCGAGGTCTTTGGGGTAGCCGGCGATGATCACCATTACCCGGTCGCGATCGTTTTCCATCCGAGCCAGCAGCGTGTCGATGGCCTGGTGACCGAACTGGTTGCCCCCCGTTTGTTCGGCGCCGGCCTGGACGATGGTGTAGGCCTCGTCGATGAACAGAACCCCATCCAGCGCGCTGTCGACGAGCTTGTTCGTTTTGATCGCGGTCTGCCCAAGGTATTCAGCAACAAGGTCTTTGCCGGTGGCCTCCACCAGCTTCGGCGACCCGATCAGTCCAAGCCCGGCATAGATATCGGCGACCACCCCTGCGATCGATGTCTTACCGGTACCGGGCGGGCCGGCGAAAATCAGGTGCCGCGACTTGATGCTGACCTTCTTGTTCCGCTCGGCGCGCAGGGCCGCCATTTCCGCGCCCGCCCACAGGTCAGCGACCTGTTCTTTGACCTCGGTCAGGCCCACGGTCCGATCCAGCCTGGCCTGAGCATCAACGAGCAACTCGCTGCGACTCGACTCGTCGGTGTGGTTGGCAGATCGCGGATCCCACGGGTCGGTGCGGGCCGCGATTTGCTCCCGCGTGGTCACTTCCAGCTGCACCGACGGGTCTTTGAGCGCAGCTGAGACCCGCTCGGACGGATAGTTGGCGTGCAGCCATTCCAGCTGCCGCACCGCATCGGACTCGCGGCCCTGTGCGCGGTAGATCATCGCCGCATACCACGCCGCGGTCTGCGCCACCGCGATCTGGGCATCTTTGATCTTGCTGGTGGCCGCCTCAGTGATGCGTTTTTCTGCTTCAGCCCACAACCCCAAATGGGCCGCGGCGACCCCCTTGAGCAGTTCGGCGCAAGGCTTAAAAATCACCTCGCGCGATTCACCCCAAGCATGCGTGTTGAGGATCTCGATCACCTGATCCCAGCGCTGCCCGGCACTGTGGATCAGCGCCTGCGCCCAGACCGCCATATGGTCGTTCGGTATGCCCTCGAGCGCTTCGAGGGCTTCGTTGAAGTTGTGTTCGTCGGCCTCGGCCAGGGCGTAGGCGATGGACAGATCCGTTGCTGAGCGCACAGGCGCGTGCAGATCCACGAGTTGCCCGCCGATCGGCACCCACGCGTTCAAGGTGACGATCGAGGCATCAGCCGCCGAGGCCAGCCGCCCGAAGTTGCGCCGCGAATACCATGCCCGAAACAGGGTGTAGCGGTCGATGTCACCGCAAGCGATTCGCCCGATCCAGGCGTCGCATGCTTGCTCGTCTCGGGTGGTGATATCGGTAAACCGTTGCAGCGCAATCGTTTTGTCGACTGTCGCGGCCGCAGCCGCATAATCTTGGGCAAGCAGCTCAATCATCCGGTTCAGTCCTCCCAGCTGCCCGACGGCAGGAACGCCGTCAGTTCGCGGATGGTGCGGGCCAAGTTGTCGGTGGTGCCGGCTAAGAAGGTGGCGTGCAGATTGTGGCCTACGTGTTTGGGCAGCGACACGACCCGGCCCTGTTCTGAGTCCAGAATTCCCGCCGCGGGCTCGGGCCGTGCAATTTTGCCGCCAGGCAGCGTTTCGGTGGCGACAAGATGCACCCATTCGGTCGGCTTGCTGGTTGCGGCCAACAAGGCGCTGGCCGATTTGATGTCGCAGCCGTAGCGCGTGAGGTCCTCGGTCCGTGTCGCTGCGGCAAGCCGGTCGGCGGGACCGGTGACCGGTCCCATCGGCGCCGCCGCCACGGACCCGATCACGACCTCCACCATCGCCGCCAGCCCGACCGATGACGCGATGCGCTGCATCACGATCTTGTCATCGCTGCGGGCAGCGATGACATGCTCGTCGCCGCGCCGGCAGATAGCGAACCGCAGCAGTTGTTTGCGGCTTCGCCGCCACCACCTCGCCTCCAAAGTGCGCTCGGGGCGGGTCACGATCTCAACCATGTGCGCCACGCCCGCATTGACCTGGCCGTCCTCGTCGAGGATGCGCTGCTCGGTCAGCCGTTCGCGCACATCGGCCCACACCGCGGCTTTAATGTCGTCGTCGAAGATGTTGCTCGGCTTGACCCCCAAAACGAGCGGGAAGTCATCACCCACCCCGCCGAGTGCGTCAGCCACGACCAGCAGCCCATCGATCGTCACATCGACAGCGGTCACCAATTCCACTGGTTCACTGCCCACAATCACGTGCGAACCACTTCCGCCATATACAAGAAACACCGGAGACGGTGATGACGCACAAGGGTTTCGTCATCACCGTCTCCGGCCCGATGTTTCACCGCGGTGGCACCGGTGAAACACCACGAGGTCTCGTTTAGTTGAAGTTACGCGAACCGTGCCCCGACATTGCCTTCGGTGCGCTGCATGTGCAGGTTCGCCTCGTGGACAGCGTTGGCCAACTGCACGACCGCGTCATTGACGTTGGCGACCTTGGTGTCCCACCGCGTCTGCTGGTTTTTCCACAGATCCGAACCCGTGCCCCCCCAAAGGTTGGCGAGCTGGGTCAGCTGCTGCCGCGCCGAATCGCATTCAGCGTGAACCAGACCACCGATCTTGGTGATCGAAGTGGCTTCGGCTTCAATCACGCCGAAGTTCCAAACCTGTGTGCCGTCAGATCCAAGCATGTTCTCGTCCTCCTGACTTACAGGTTCTGAATTGACGTCTGCATCAACGCGGCACCGTCGCTGTCGGTGCTGCCATACGACAAACCCGACTCGCGGATGTTTTGACTGATGCCATCCAACTCGGCGATCAGCGGCCCCTGGGCCTGCTCGTAGCGCGCCACCGACGCTTGAAACGCCGTGCCGGTCTGACCGCGGAAAACCGGAACCAGGCCCTCAGCGATCCCGCGGATCATGTTGAGGTGGCCCTTGAGCGCAGCGGCAGTGCCCTCGAAAGACGAAGCGGCCTGCGCCATCCCCGGTTCGTCAGTATGCATTGGCGTTGTCATGCACATCTCCCCTACTGTCGTAAATTCATGCGACCCCGGTATGGTAGCCGAACGAGTGCCAGTTTACGGGGGTCAACCAGCCACTTTTGGTAAAAAATGGTGCTGTTTGAAACTGGTTAGGATGCCCAGTCGTCGAGGTCGTCGACGTCGTCGTCGAAGGACAGCGGACCCGGTGCGACCAGGCCTTCCACGGTGGAATGGGCCGATTCGCCGCGCTGGCCGGCCATGGCGCCCATCGGCATCACCGGAGCTGCCCCGATCCTGTTCGCGCCCGCCGATGGCGCTACTTCACTGCTGGTGGCGGCCCCGTTGGGCAGGGAGGCGGTCGTCAGCGACGCCAGCAGCGGCGTGCGCGCCGCAGCACCTCCTGTGCCGGGAACTGAGGCTCCTGACATCATTCCGGCCCCGACCGCGGCACCGGATCCACCGGCCAGCGGGTGCGCCGAGAACGGCGAGGCTCCGAGCATTCCGATCTGGCTGACCGGGGATCCCGCGGAATCGAGGCCGAACCCTCCACCGTTGGAGAGCTGCTGCAGCGGCGAGAGCAGCTGTTGCAGCGGAGACATCAGCTGTTGTGGTCCTTGCATCAGCCCGCTGGGGGCTTGCATGAGCTGGCTGGGTAGCTGCGCTGCTTGACTGGGCAGCTGCGTCAGCTGTGTCAACTGCCCCATGGCCTGGGAACCGAACTGTACGCCTTGCCCCGATTCCGCTGTGGCATCAGTGGTCACATCGGTCGCAGTCTCCTCGGCTGGGCCGGCAGCTTCCTGGCTTGCCATACCGGTGGCCATGCCCATCGCCTCGGCTTTGCGCTCAACTTCGGCGACGGTGGCCCCCAGCCCCGCGCCCGCGTGCACCCCGTTGGACATCATCGTTGTCGTGCCGACTGCAGTCAGCACTGCATCACGATCGAGTGCGGCGGGCGCACCAGAACCCACCAAGAACCCCGAGCTGCCCAGCGTATCGACGCCGACACCAGGCATGGTCATCATCGGCGGCGGCGTGAACGACGGCAAACCCGTCAAGTTACTCATCGTCTCGGTCTCGTAGCCGAGCATGGTGGTGACGGCCTGCCCCCACATCCGCACGCCGTAATCGAATTCGTTGACCGCGATCGGCGCGGCATTGATGCCCAAGAAGTTGGTGGCCTCCAACACGTCATGGGTGATGTGGTTGCGGGCAATATCCACCAGTTGCGGGGTGGCCACATACGCCGCGGTGTGCGCGGCGGCCTGCAGACTGGCCTGGCCGGCGGCCTTGCCCGCCAACCCGGCGGCGACTCCTAGCCACGCGGTCATCTGGGCGGCTGATGCCATCATCTTCATGCCCGCCGCCGACTGCCACACACCACCGATACGCGACAGCAACGCCACATACTGGGACGCTTGCGCGGTATAGGCGGCAGATTTCGCCGTCCACGCAGCGGCAGCCTGTGTCATCGGCTCAGCGCCGGGCCCGGCCTGAAGCCGAGCCGTGTTCACCTCGGGCGGCAGCGCGCCGTAATCGCCGGGCACGACCTGTTAGCCGACGATGACGGCGCCCGCGGCGTCGGCAGCCTGATAGTCGCCGACTGACTCCACCACCGCCGCCCCCAGGCGCACCACTTCCTGCTGGGCCAAAGCGTCCAGACCTGAAAACGCCGTCGCGTACGCCGCGAACCCCGCGGCACCCAGTGCCGATACCGGGTCAGCGGCCGCGGGAACGATGCTCATCGCGGGCGGCAACGTAGCCACCGTGTGCGACACGCCCTCGACACCGTTGACGATCAACTCCCCACCAGCCGCACCAAGTGCAGGCTCATCCAGATTCAACACGCGAGATCTCCCCTTTCACCTGCGAACTGTTCGACATAATACGTCGCCGCACCCCCGTGGCGCTGAGGTTGTGGTATGCAATTCCGCTGGCCGGGTCAGGACCCGGCCAGCCACGGAACGTTGCGCAGGAAGTCGAAAAGGCCAGCGATCCACGCCAACAGCGGTACGACGGCCGCGACCGCGGCCTGGTCGATCCATTCCAGCCACCGCTTTCGGATCGCGTTCATGCGCGGCGCACCCGAAGATGCGGCTACCGCCGCCAACACTGCAGCGGTCACCGCAACCACCGCGGCCGCGATCAGCGGTGTCGCGGCGGGCCACCACCACAGCACCTTCACGCCGACGCCGGCGCCGATCGCCGCAGCCGCCGACAGCAAGGCCCACACGCAGCGTTTATCGGCCGGCAGCTGCGACCGGAACACCAACACGATCATCACCAGTGCGCAGACCACCAGCGTGTGCACCAAAAAATGGCCTTGGGTCAGCAGATGCACCGCGCCCACCGCGGCCGCGGCACACCCGGCTGCCATGAACCCGGCGAGCAGATGCTGCGACAACACCGAGCGTTCCACCAGCCGCGCCGACGACGACGGCACCGACGCCAATACCTGCGCCCAGGTCTGATTCGGACCCCCGCGGTCTGCTTCAGCGGCCACATCGACCACCGGCTCGAGCAGCTCGTCGATATCGACGTCCTCGCCGGCGGCCGGAATCGGCGGCAACGCGATCCGGGCCACCTTGATCACCAACCTGGCCGCGTTGCGGACCACGAACAATCCGACCGCGACTACCGCCGGCCACGCATACTGCGACCACCCGTACCCGACCGCCACCGACCCGGCACCCACAATCACCGCCGCCGCCCCCACAAACGCCGCCAGGGCTTCCCACCGCAGCGGGCCGCCGCGAACCACCAGCACAGCCACCAGCAGCCCCAGGGCGCCGCCGGCAAGCTGCGGCGCTCCCAGCCAGCTCGCACGCTCAGGCAGCGGCACAGACAAGCCTGCGCCCAACGCCGCATCGACCACGCCGGCGGCCAGCAGTGCCGACGCAACGTGCACCGATCCGCCGCGACGCCACAGCCAAAACCCGCCCGCGATACATCCGATCCCGATCAATGCCACACCGGGCCCCCACCACGCCCGGGTAGCGGTGGCCGCACTCCACCCGTAGATCCCGGTCACGCCGACCCCGCCCAGCATCACCGCCGTCCACCAGGCCAGCCACAACACCAGCTGGGGCCGCCCAAACGGATCATCGGGGTTCAAAATCGCCACCCCGTCGATGACATCCTCAGCCACCGCCCGGTAACGCTCCGTGCGCGACACCGGCTCGAGCATCACCAACGCGCCATCGAAGATCTCGGCCTCATCCAACCTGCGGTTGCGCTGAACCGGTACCCCGCCGATCGGGGTGATCGTCCACGAGGCGTCCCGGCCGAAATCGAAACCGATGTCATCGCCGCGATACTGCTCGGCGAGCCGGTCAACAACGTCATCGATCCACATATCGATCGGCTGCTGGGAGGGAACAGACAGGTCGGTGACCCGGCTGCCGGTCACCACCGTGACGTTGGTGATCATCGCCGCCCCGGCCGCGGCTTGTCGAACCATTCCGATAACGCCGCGGCGATCTCGGTCACCCGACGCCGCATCGATGACGACACCAACCGCACATCGATCGGCCCGCCCTCTTCAATGTGCTCATCGAACGGCAACTCGAACACGTTGTGCTCCCCCACATCGCGCGCCAGCTGTGCCTTGATGTCTTCCACGTTGGCCCTGCTTCTACCCGGGCGGTTGTGGTTGACGACCGCTACCGCACGACTGGCCAGATCGGCGTAGGAGTGCTCACGCAACCAGTCGAAGACCCGCCCGGCCGCCTTGGCGCTATCGGCCGACGGATCAGTCACGACAACGATGCCCCACACGGTGTCCAACACCGCGCGGGTCGCGTCGGTGTGCAGCCCCACCCCGCAGTCGGCGATCACGATCGGATAAAACGGCGACACCACGCCCCTGGTGGTGTCCCAGTCCGCACCGTTGAACTCCCGCGAAGAATCGACGTAGTCCGCGGACGCCAGCACCTCGAGGTTTGCGTCGTTTTTGTTGGTGTGCTCGCGCACCGCGTTATAGCCGGTCAGCGACGCTGACGCCGAAACAAGTTGCGCTACAGTGCTTGTGGTCTCGCGGCTGGTCCGATCGATCAAGTTGCCGCTATCGGGGTTGGCGTCCACCGCCAAGATCCGTTCCCCGCGGACCAACGCTGTCACCGACCCCAGCAACACGCTCACCGTGGTTTTACCGACACCGCCCTTAAGGCCCAGCACCGCGACTTGGAAGCCTTGCACCGTGCCCGGCGGGGGTGTGACGATTTTGCGGATCTTCGTGTGCAGTTCCCGCTCGTACACTTCATCGGGCGACAGCCCGATGTTGATGCGGGTCAGCAGCATCAGCCAGCGCCGCCACCCCCGCTCGGGCGGCAGCTTTGCCGCCGGGCGCACGTTGACGTGTCCCATGGCTTCACTGGAGCGATGCCGCCCCGCATCAGGTTTGGCTTCCGGCGCCCCCGACCACGCGCCAGCTTGCCCGCCCGCCGGCGCCGGCTCACCCGCACGCCCTCCCGGCGGCCCCTGCTGTTGCTGTTGGGGGTAGTAGCCGGGCAGCCGAACCTGGTGAGCCCCCGGCACCGCGGGAGCCGGAGGTGGGGCCGGTTCCGGCGGCGCCACCGCGGCCGGCCCGCTGTAGCCGCGGTTCGGCGCCGGTCCCACCTCCTGGCCCTGCTGCTGCGGGGCCTCGCGGCCGCCAGCTGGCGGCGCCCACCCGGATGGGTCTGTGTCCGCCGGCTCCCCCGGCTGCGGACCTGACTGCAAATACGGCCCATACGGATGATCCGCCATCAGCCCAATTCCTTTCCTGCGCTTACCTGTTTCGACTGCTGCTGCACGGCCCCGCCGGTGGCGGCAAACCTCGACGCTGCCCCCGCAGCCCGCACGCCCAAGACCGCATCCTCACGGCCATGCACCGCCTCGATCGGGATCCGGCCCCGCGGCAAAACAACCATCGCCGGACTCACCGCAATAATCTGCGGGGCTCGGGCCGTCACCAGCCACGTCCGCACACCCGCACCCGGCCACACGATGCACGCCCGCGTATCCACCGTCGTCCCCACACCCGCAGCAACAGCCTCAAACCCCGGCGGCAAACACACCGCCGCACCAGCAGCCGCCGCCCGCACCACCAGCTGCACAAACATCCCAGAATCACCGCAGCTCAACCCGCACTCGCCGGCATCAAACGCCACATACACCGGAGACTGATCCGCCGGCGCCCGACCCACCAAAATCCCAGCCGAACCCACCGGCACACGATGATGCCGATCAGCCACCGGCGTACTCCCCGACAGCGCCTCCAGCTGATTGCCCCGCAACCGGATCCACCCCTTCGGGTCACGATCCATCCGCCGCACCGTCGTCAACGCCACCACCGACCGCGGCACACACCCCGGCGCTACCCGCAGCCGAGTCACCGTCCGATCAGCCCGCACCGACCACCACTGATCCGGCCCACCAGGCGCCGAATACACCGTCGTATACGACGACGACCCCCGAAGCGTCGACCACTGCCGCGACACCACCTCCACACCCGCCAACTCATCAAACCGGGCAAACGAACGCGCCAACCGCGCATCCACCCCCTGCTTCGACAAACCTTCAGCCACCCGGGTCGCCGCAGCCACCAACGCGTTGGCCGCGCCAACCACACCCCCGCCACGCCACCCAGTCACCGACACCGGCAACCGCGCCGGACACACCCGCACCACAACCCACGACCGCCGAAACCCCGGACACGGATCGGCCCCCAACTGCTGCTCACACTGCCCATAAACCGCCAACGGCGCACTGCGCGCCACCCGCCACCCCGCCGACACAATGTCGGCAGTGAACTCGGGGCCCCAGCACGCAAGCAGGTCCTCGACCACAGCCGAGTCGACGACGTCATCGTGCAGCGCCTTGCCGGCCACAACGATGGTCGGGGTAAACGGCTGGGGGTGCAGGGCGATCAAGGCGACCAGGTCCTCGCCTTCCCACCGCACCGCAACGTCTTCGCCGGGCAGTGCGACCGACCCCAGCTCGGCCGCCGACACCTGCGGTAACCGCCCGTCTCGACGGTTTTTCATCGTCAACGCCACCCACTCGCTGGCCAGCCGGTCATTGACGGTCACCACCGCCAACAACACCACCGGGATCCCCACCCCAACTTTGACCCACACCGGCAACCCCATGACCGCAACCGCGACCACGACCAGCCCCGCGGTCATCAGATGCGTCGCCGATACCGTCAGCCCCAGCCGATACTTCACCGCTCACTCCGCACGGCCTTACGGCCCAGCCACACGCCCCCGCTGGCCAGCGCCAGCACACCGGCGACCACCACAACCCATGTGACCGGACCACGATCGGCCACCACCCGCGGCGGCGGCGGGTCCAGCTTTTTGACCGCGACCACCGGAAGTTGCGGACCAAGCGGCACATCCCAGGTCAACGCCGCCACCGCATCCACCGGGCCAAACCCTTCGATGTTGTTCCACCCGGTACCCGGGTGCCGCGCCGTACGCACGATCCGGTCCATGACCTGATTGGCGGTCAACCCCGGAAACTTCGCCCGCACCAACGCCGCCACACCAGCAACAAACGCCGACGAATACGAGGTGCCCTCCAGGTTCACCGGCCCCTCCTTCCCCGGCAACGCGTCAACCGGACCTGGCGCCAGCCCTACCAGCTCAACACCAGGCGCCGCCACACCCAGCCACGGCCCACCCATACTGAAATCCGCAGCCGCACCATCACGCTTGGTCGCCCCCACCGACAACACCAGCGGCGCATACCACGCCGGCGTCACAACCGTCTTGACCTCTTTCCACCCCAGCCGATCCCCCGGATCCGAAGCCACCGGCCCAGGGTTTTGCGCACACGAACCCCCAAGCCCCTCATCACTGGTATTACCAGCCGCCGCCACAACCACCGCATCCTTGTCAACGACCGCATACCGCACCGCCGCCCCCAACGACGCCTGATCAACCCGATCAGCCACCTTCAAACACGCCGTCTCACTGATATTGATCACCCGCGCACCCAAATTGGCCGCATGCACAATCGCCCGCGCCAACGTCCGCACCGACCCCGCCGGCTTCGACTGATTCGGATCATTCGGATCCACCTCAGTCGCCTTGGCGCTAAACATCTTCGACGTGTTCCGAATCGACAACAACCGCGCACCCGGCGCAACACCGACAACCCGGTCATCCGGCCCAGGCCTGCCCGCGATCGCCGACGCAACCAACGTCCCATGCGCATCACAGTCCGACAACCCGTCACCATTAGCGACCACATAGTCACCACCGGGCTCAGCCGGCACACGCTCACTGACATTCACACCGGTGTCGATCACCGCAACCAGCACACCATCACCTCGCGACCACTTGTGCGCCTCATCGAGCCGCAAAAAATCCGCCGACCACGGCGGATCCCCAAACTGCGACCCCTCTTTAGCGAAGGCCTCCATGCACGGTTGACGCTGCTCCATCGGCATCTCCGGACCGGTCGTATCCGGCGGCAACGCCCCCGGATCAATCACCGGCGGCTCCACCGCACCAGCCACACCCGGCCACACCGAAACCAGCGCCAACGCCATCGAGACAGCAGCCCCCACCTGCAGCGCCTTGCGCACCCCTTCGCAGCTCACCCGACCGAGCCTAGCAATCTGCCCCCACCATTTACGGGGAAAAATATCGCCAATATTCGAGCGTGAACCCCTAAACTCTGAGGGACAATTCATCCACAGGAGGAACCGCGACGATGAACGCCCAAGCCGCCGCACTGCTCACCGCGGCCGCGGTCCTCACACTCATCATCACCGCTACCACCATCGCTGCCATCACCGCATGCGCAACGTCCGCCGGCTACAAACCCCCAACACCCCAGCCACACCACCAATCGGCAGCCTGGCAATGGCACTGGCGCCCTGCCCCGACTTGGTCCTGGCAGTGGCAGCCCACCCTGACCTGGCAATGGCAACTCGAGTGCCAACCCGCGTACCTACAAGGCCCGCCGCCACCCCCAGCGCAGCGCCCCATCGTCGACATCACCAGCACAGCCGTTTTTCAATGATGCGCATCACCGGCGCACAACTACGCGTCCAGCGCGAACGCTTGGGCTTCTCCCGAAGCCAACTGGCCACCATCCTCGGCATCACACCAGGTGTCATCGCAGACTGGGAAGACGGCCGCGACAAAGCGCCACTAAACCTCGACGCCAAAATTGCTCTCATCAACCGCCGCACCGACGACTACCTCGACGCGCTCATCACAACCTGCGCCAACGGCGACAAGATCATCACCTACCGCACCGACGACATCTACCGCCAGCACCAACCAGACGGCCCGTACACCGCGTCTTGGCACCGCGCACTATGCGCCCGCCTCCTCGAGGTCTACCCCGAAATCACCATCGAATTCATCGATTAACGGCAGGGCCGCCACCTGCCGGGCCAGAATAAGCCCCCGAGGTGAATCGGGTGAGCTTGTCCGTGCCGTTGCATAGGCTAAACCGCGGCGATCTACTTTCAAGGAGGGTGCGAAATATGGCGCGGCGAATCACTTTTAGGGAAGATGTCGACGGGATCACCGTTCAGGTAGCCCAGGGACAGCGTTGGACCGAAAGCGCCCGTGTGCAAACACTCGGGCCTGAGGACAGGCCAGGCAACGACGGCGCCGGGAAAATCCAGATCATCTTTGGCTATGGGACGGAAGCCGACGCTCCGTGGTACGGCGAAGAGCCGACTTTTACGCTATCCGTGGCCAAGGCCGTGGAGCTGCGAAAAATCCTCGACCAGGCAATCGGACAAGCGACAGCTCCAAGCAACTGAACGCCCCCCGGAGTTGCCACGGAGAACGCAGATTCCGATGCCGACCGCCTGTTCGCGGAGCAGCGCAAATCACAGGGAACGACGGGAGAGGGCTTGATCCCCGACGCTCTTAAAGAGTTTGAAGCAGCGATCGTCCACGATCGCACCCGTATCCGGTCTCGCGTGGGCCTGAAACGCGCCAACCTGTTCGATCCAAGGATGTCCGCGGCAGAACGAACCGCCGTGATCGAGTGCCTGGCGCGAGACGTCGCGGTTCGCAGCCAACTCCCCGGCGGGGTCAGCGTGGCCGACGCGGTAGACGCGGTCATTGACGATCGGGATGCGGTGATGAACGGGCATGTCTGCCTTCACGTTCTGCCCGAAGAGCCTGACCCGGATTGGTGGATATCCGTCACGGCTCAGAACTGCCTGGCGGATTTGCGAGTGAGAATTACGACGGAGCGCGGCTCAGCCCTGCCGGCGACAGCCCTAGCCAAGGCGTCGGCGATCTCCCGGATTGCGGGCCCGACCTGCACGCCCGATTGTGTTGCAAGCTTCCCCGGCGATCCTCCCGTATGGCGGTATCACGGCCTCGGAATAGGCTCTGTGCTCTACACCAAGGCGATGACCGAGTTGGACCGCATCACAGGAGCTGACTGCCGCTGCACCGACCACTCAAGCAACGAATACGTCCGGACAACACGGTGGAAACTACACTGCCGTGATCCCTACAAATGGCAAAGCAACCGATGCCGGATCTGTCCCGACACCGGGATTGAATGGGAGCAAGCCAACCGCACAGATTTTGATGACGTTCACCATGATCGACTCCGTGATACACCCGACTTGTCTGACTAGGGGTTGACTCGTAATGGCTATCAGGGAAGCTCGATCGGTTGATCAATTTCGAAGCAATTAGGTCTATCGTGCACCGGATTCAATTTCGGCACCAAATCCCACCCGTACGACCTAGGCTCCGGCGGCGGCATATTCTCCACGGCCCACTTGAATCGCTCGATCGCGGCCAGCGCACGCTCACGAGCAACAGCAAACTCCTCAGGACCGCCGTAACAATGCTGCCCACCCGCAAGCAACTGCTGCTCGGACGCGTCATCTGGCACCGGTGACGGATACGCAACCACCGGCGGCACCCGATCATCTGATGACTCCTGCCGGCCCTCGGCGACCTTCGCCGCGACCACGCAAATGGCGGCCACCACGACGCACCCAATCACGATCCACAACAACTGATTCGTGTCCCGCTTCAGGTTGCCGACCGCATTCTCCAACCGCGCGATCCGCGCATCGGTATCGGGCTCGGCCTCCCGCACATCATCGTCACTCACTCAATCCCCCCTTCATTGCACATGGCACAGTCCTACACACACCACCGACAACTACCGGCCGCTACCAGAGTTCGTCGTCGCCCCGGCTGATTGACGGGGTATGCGGCGGCGCCAACACACACCACGCAGCGAGTGCACTGGTGTGCTGGTGAAGCGTTTGCATCACACGGATACTGCTGCGGGTGATCGCCACGTCGGCTTCGTCCAGCAGTGTTCGCACCCGCTCAAGCTTGGCGCGGACCGACGCGTCCAGAAATTCAGTCCCTTCCAACGCCGGCGGAAATCCCGGCGGGTCCGGCGACGGAACCGGAACGACGTCACAAGCCATCTCGTGTTGCCGCAACAGCAGATAGTCATCATCAGGAGGGGCGAACCGCCTCGCGGATACTAGGTCGATCTCCGCTGCCGTTCGGCCAGCATGTACCAGGTGATCGCTCACCCACTGGCAGTACGCCGCCGCGTACACCACCGTCACCTTCGCGGCCACCATGATGCCCGTATAACCGTATACGGGCTCGGTGGCAACCAGGCCCTGTTCGTACCGCGCCCGCTGCACCTTTTCCCACTCCAGATGCTCATCGAGCACGCCCGTGATCCGCAGCAACTCACCAGCACAATCCGCCATCAAGTCCGCAGCGAACCGCGTATGGGTCGGCGAAAACGTGATCTCATCCGCCGTCACGAGAACCCCGCAGGTTCTGGTATCACTGCGAGCGCGGCGTCGACCTGTTCTAGATTCCAGCGGTAATAGATGTACTCCTCAGCTGCCTTGCGGGCCGCAGTGTCGTCGTTGCCCCGCGTGATCCGATACGCCGCGACATCGGCCTGGTAGGCGCAAAACGCCTGCCACGCCACCAGTTGGTGCCACGGACCCACATCCCGAGCCGTCTCAGCATCACGGAACAGCGCTTCGCCGCTGCCATCGCCGGGCTTCAACCCAACCGCGCCGGCCTTCGGCAACAACAACTCGGCCAACGCCGCCACACCCAGCGACTGAATCTTCGCCCACTCATCCGGGGCAACCACCTGCGCGCGACCCCGACCGAAAGGACCTAACGACGGAATGCTCTCGTCGGCGACTTTTTCGATGTCCACGGACGGCGTGATCTTCGACGCGGCGAACACCTCTGCTTGCGCGGCGACCACACTCACCGGGTGCTCGGTGGCATGCCCGAACCCGACCACCGCAGCGACCGGATCCCCCAACCAGCCAGCCTTGCGCTCCCACTCGACGTGGGTGGCGTCGGCGAACACGTGCACCACGTCATGCGCCCGCAACATGGTCTCTGCCGGCAGGAACGCCAACCCGACACTGGAAGCGACGATCATCACCGGGCCGTCCTCTTCTACACGACCACCCACACACCACGTCAACCCGGGCGACTTCGACCGCCGAGACGAGGCCACCAACGCCGCCGCCAACTGCCGACACTCCATCGGCAAATCAGCGATCAATCCCCGCGTCGCCCGCTGAACATTCCGATGTACCTGCTCCGACGGCGTCACGGGCACCACCGACGCATTCATGCCACCACCAGCACCAGCAGGCGGCGGCAACGACGGCCCCGCACTCACAGGCCCTGCCCCACCACCCGTAGCCGGCGTCCCCAGAGGCGTCGCAGTCGGCGGCGGCGCCATCATCGGCGGCACAGCCCCACCTGCGACAGGTGCCCCCACACCACCCGCACTCGTAGCCGGAGTCGCTGGCCCCGCACCCGCCGAAGCATCCGCCGCCGGCGCCGGCGGCGGTATCGCCGGCACGGGAGGCTGCGACGACGGGTTCGCCGCTGTCGGCGGCAACGCACCAGAACTACTACCGATCGGCGCGATCGGCGCCACCGGCCCCGAACTCGCCAACGGCGCCACCCGCCCAGGATCAACCGGCGGCGATGCCGGCGGCTGGGTAAACGTCGCCGGCGCCACCTGCGGCGGAACAGACGGCACACTGCTCGGCGGCGACCAACCACCACTGGGCGCCGACGGCGGCCGCGGCACACCACCACCAGCCCCTGTCATCGGACTCGGCGGCACAACCGGCGCAGGCGACGGCGAAATAGACGGAGCCGGCCCTGACTCTGCCGGCGGCGAGGTGATCGAGTCCGGGCCAGTCCGGCCCTCAGGCCCATGCTCTGACTGCTGCGAGCCCGCGGCAGGCGGCGTTGAATCAGTGCCTGTCCGGCCCTCTTGCCCACCACCACGCTCTGAGTCAGAACCTGTCCTCCCCTCGGGCCCATGTTCTGACTGCTGCGAGCCCGCGGCAGGCGGCGTTGAATCAGTGCCTGTCCGGCCCTCTTGCCCACCAGAACTACCTGACCCGCGACCGGAGTCAGGGCTGGGTGCTGGTGAGAGTGGTGGTGGGGCTCCGAAGCTGACTGCTTGGACACCAGGAGTTGCTCGAGGTGGCGCGGCGGATGATGCTCCTCTGCCCTGCGGCCCGGAAAACGTGATCGTGATGCGGCTGGCAGCCATGGTGAGTTCGGCGGTGACACTATCCTCGGCGGCGACCAACCCTTCGGCGGCCTCGCGGATATCGGCTGCCAATCCGACTGCGGCAGCTTGCATCTTTTCGTTTGGGGCCGTGACCGAGAGGTCCTCGTTGACGGTGAATCCGGCGTCGACGGCGGTATCGATGGCGGTGAGCGCGCGCTGCTTGGCAGCGTGTATCGCGTCGGCGCCGTTGTCGGCGATTCTGGCGGCGGCCGGGAGGGCGCCGGCTCGTTCTTCGGTGAGAGTGGTGTAGACCAGCCCGAAGTCTTTGTTGCCTCGCTCGGCGGCGAGGTCGGCCGCGTCGCCTTCCCAGATACTGCCTGCAGGCCTGTGCAGGCCGTTGCGAATCATCTCGAAGAGCTCGCACCACTGCTGTGCCTTGGCCCGCCAAGCTGCCGCAGCATCGACGAGATGTTGAACAGTCCAGTCTTCAATTTGTGAGCGCGTAGGCAGCTCGGACTCGAATCCCCCTATGGGCATTTAGACCTCGCGGATGACGGGGTTCTCCCCGGCGGGAACGGTCGTGGCCATGGCGGTGTCGGTGTTGGTGTAATCATCAGCGGCACCACCGAGCCCGGCCGTGATCGTCGCGGCCTGCGCGGCCAGCGCAGCCCCGGCCGCGGTGATCGCTGCAGTTACCGCCGCTACTGCTGTCGACGTTGCCTGGTGAGGCGCCGCCGCGTGCGATGGAGCCTCTGAAGTACCCGCTCGCCCAGCGGCAGCACCCAAACGCGCCGCCTCCAGACTCAGGCTCGGCGGATGCACCACCAATGGCTGCTGCCTCATCCGACCAACTCCTTGCACAACGCGAGGATCCCACGTTCGGCAGCAACTATCGCCCGTAAACGGTTGAAGTCGGCCGGCACATAGGTGCCGTCGCTGATGGTTGGTGCGAGGTTTTCATAGCCGGACAGGCTCGTCTCAATGAGCATTTTCAGGGCCGGGTTGGCGGCACTGGCGCGCAAGTCGGCCATGCCTTCGGGCCAGGTGGCCAAGTAGTCGGCAAAGCGCCGGTTGGCTGTGATTTCCTCCGGTGTCCACTGGGTGGCCGGAAGGTCTGAGGCTGCCAGCTTTCGGGGTGCTCCAGCTGCTTCGCCCGCGTCGGCCAGTCTGGTGCTGGTGCTTTGGTATTGGTGGCACCAGGTTTCGTCGGCGGCGGCGAATGGCCGCGCTGAGGGAGCCGGGGCCTGGGTGCTCGGCGTCGGGGCCGCTGGGGTGACGGGTGTCGGCGCGGTGGTGCGGCCGATGGTGATGCCGCCGCCGATGCCGATCGCCAAAGCGGTGGCGGCCACCGCAACGGTGATGAGCCAGCGGCGGGCCGGACGCTGATGCTG
>NZ_MLQM01000072.1:0-23400 GCF_001854525.1 Mycobacterium talmoniae | reverse complement strand
CCAGCCCACCACCCCCCACGCACCCCCCACGCCACCCCCCACACCCACCCCCGTCGGACTCACCCACCTGTGAGCGGGCCGGCGCTCGGAGTAGGGACAAGACAAGCCCCACACCCCGCCGCGGCCCGCGGGGAGTACTGATCCACGTGCGAGCGGGCGCCGGGCAAGCCAACGGCCCGGCCGCCGCCGATCACCAGCTCCCCGACCTCGCCGTAGCCCACCGGGGCACCGTCGGCGTCGACGACGGCCAAATCCCAGCCCGGCAGCGGCATCCCGATCCGCACCGGCCCGGTGCCGCCCAGCCTGGCCGCGCAGGCCACCACGGTGGTCTCGGTCGGCCCGTAGGTGTTCCACACCTCCCGGCCGTCGACCGCCAGCCGCTCGGCCAGCTCGGGTGGGCAGGCCTCACCGCCGAAGATCAGCAGCCGCACCGCTTCCAGCGCCTCGGCCGGCCACAGCGCCGCCAGGGTCGGCACCGTCGACACCACGGTCACGTCCCGGGCCACCAGCCACGGACCCAGGTCCACGCCGCTGCGCACCAGCGACCGCGGGGCGGGCACCAGGCAGGCGCCGTGCCGCCACGCCAGCCACATCTCCTCGCAGGACGCGTCGAAGGCCACCGACAGGCCGGCCAGTACCCGGTCGCCGGGTCCGATCGGCTGGTGCTGGCAGAACAGCTGCGCCTCGGCGTCGACGAACGCGGCCGCGTTGCGGTGGGTGATGGCCACCCCCTTGGGGGTGCCGGTGGACCCGGAGGTGAAGATGATCCACGCGTCGTCGCGGCTCAGCGGCGCCGTGGCGCGCCAGCCCCGCGACGAGCCGGGCCCGCGCACCAGCCCCTGCTCGGTGATCACCGCGGTCACCTGCGCCTCGGTGAACACCAGCTCGGCGCGCTCGACGGGGTCGTCGGCGTCGACGGGCACGTAGGCCGCGCCGGCCGCCAGCACCGCCAGGATCGCCATGTACAGCGCGTAGCTGCCCGACGGCATCCGGATACCGATCCGGTCGCCGCGGCCGATGCCGCGCGCGGCCAGCCACGCGACGCTCTCCTCGATGTCGGCGATCAACTCGGCGTAGGTCAACACCACGCTGCCGTCGTCGATCGCGGCGGCGTCGGGGTAGCGGGCGGCGGTGGCGTGCAGGATGTCGATCAGGGTGCGCGGCTGCGGAGCCGATGACGAGCGCAGGTACTGCGCGGGGACCTCCGGTGTCGGCACGCCTGTAGAAACTACCCAGCAGACGCGGAGTCGGCTCAGCAGCACGCCGCGCCGCGATATGGCAGACTCGACGGGCGGAGGGGAGTATTCCTTCGCCGCGGTGTCGTCATCACGTCGACCATCAGGGGACGACCGGTACCGCGGGCCGTTTTCGGCGGAAGAGACCTCCGGCGTTCTCGTGACGGCCGGAGGTTTTGGTCACTTGCAGAAGTTGTTGCCGCTGCGCGCGGTCGAAAAGGGATTCCAAGCAGCCGCGGGGGCGGTGGGCGCGGTCGCCGTGGCCAGCGTCGACCTCGCCACGATGCCGCTGCGCGAAGGCGCCAAACTGCTCTCCGGTGAGGCGTCCGTGTCGTCGCTGGCCCGGCGCTGTTGGCGCGGCGATAGCCGCGCCTGGATCGAGGTCCGGGGCCTGAGCGGGCCCGACGGCGCCGAACGCGGGCGGGTGGTGATCGAGGCCCTGGCCGGACGCGCCGGCGTCACCTCGGTCAGCCTGAACCGTCCGCTGTCGCGGGTGGTGGTCGAACTCGACGGCGACCACGCACTGAGCGAGCTGTGCGCGGTGGTCGCCGACGCCGAAAAACAGGTCACCGGTTCGACCGCGGCCCACACCCGCAGCCTGCCCGGCGATGGCCTGCTGCTGGCCACCCGGGGCGCGCTGGTCGGGGTGAACGCGGTCGGGGTGGCCGTCGCGGTGGTGGGCCGAACGCTGCGGTTGCCGGCGGCGCCGGTCGCCGTCGACGCGGTCGCGGCGCTGGCGAACTACCAGCCGTGGGTGCGTCGGCTGCTCGAGGACCGGATCGGGGCCGGGGCGACCGATACCGTGCTGTCGCTGGTCTCGGCCACCGCGCACATCGCCACCCTGTCGCCGTTCACCCTGTCGGTGGACCTGGCGACGCACGGCCTCAAGGCCGCCGAGGTCCGCGCCGCCGCGCAGGCGTGGAGCCGCCACGAACCGCAGCTGGCTCGGCACGCCGACCACCCCGACTTCCACCAGGTGTCGCGCCCGGTGCCAGCACCGGCGGGGCCGGCGGAGCGCCACGGCCAGCGGGTGGCGTTCGTGCAGGCGGTCGGCGCCGGCCTGGTCGGTGTCCTCACCCGCAACGTCGCCATGGCGTCGTCCGCGGCGACGGTGACCGCGCCCAAAGCGCTGCGCACCACTAGGGAGTCGTTCGCCGCCACGCTCGGGCAGGGGCTCGCCGATGAGTACGCGATCCTGCCGTTGCGGCCGGACGCCTTGCGGCGTCTCGACAAGGTCGACGCGATCCTGATCGACCCCCGCGTGTTGTGTGACGAGACGTTGCGGGTGGTGTCGGTGCGCGGTGCCGGCGACCACCAGCTGTCGGCGGCCTGGGAAAAGGCGCAGAACCTGCTCGACAAGCCCGGCCTGAAACCGGGCTGGCACCGGATCCCGCGGATGCGTGGCGCCGGTTCCAACGGCTCCGGTCCCGACGCCGCCGTGGAGGCGCTGATCGCGCCCGCACACCACCGGCTGGCGGCCGAGGTGCTGGCCCAGGCCCGAGCGTCCGGGTCGACGCTGGTGTCGGTGGACGGCGACGCCCTCGGGGAGCTGCGGACCGCATTCGACGAGGTCCGGGACATCGACGGCGGGCTGGATGACGCCCTGGCCGCCGCGGTGGCCGACCTGCAGCGGGACGGCCGCACCGTCGCGGTGTTATCGGCGGTCGCCGGGCACGCGCTGGCCGGTGCGGACGTGGCGCTGGGCGTCCTGCCCTCCGACGACAGCGCACCACCGTGGCAGGCGGATCTGATGCTGCCCGACCTGGCCGGTGCGTGGCAGGTGCTGCGCGCCCTGCCCGCCGCCCGGACAGCCAGCCAGCGCGGCATCACGTTATCGGCCAGCGCCTCGGCGTTGGGCGCGGTGCTGATGGTGCCCGGCATCCGGCTGCGGCAGGGCCGGGGCCCCGGCCCGGTGACCCTCGGCGCCGCCGCCGGGCTGCTGTCGGGATATCTGCTGGCCCGCCGGGTCGTCCGCACCCCCGCCCCCCGACCCGCGCCCGCCTACGAGTGGCACGCGATGTCGGTCGAGCAGGTGCGTGCGGTGTTGCCGCCGCCGGACTCCGACGCACCGGCCGGGGCGACGGTCGGGGCGCAATCACCGCACGCGCTCTGGCAGTTCGCCAAGGCCGTCCGCGCCGAGCTGTCCGATCCACTGACCCCGATCATGGCGGTGGGTTCGGCGGCCACCGCGATCTTGGGTTCCCCGATCGATGCGGTGATGGTCGGATTCGTCTTGATCGGCAACGCCATGCTGGCCGCCGGTCAGCAGATGCGGGCCGAGAATCGGCTGAACGTGCTGCTGGCGCAACAAACCCCGCTGGCCCGCAAGGTCACCGACGAGACGTACACCGAGGTGATGGCCGAGCAGCTGCAACCCGGCGACGTGATCGAGGTGCGCAGCAACGAGGTGGTGCCGGCCGACGCCCGGATCATCGAGGCCATCGACCTGGAGGTCGACGAATCGTCGCTGACCGGTGAATCGCTGTCGGTGGACAAACAAACCGAGTCGACGCCGGGCGCCGAACTGGCCGAGCGGAGCTGCATGCTCTACGCGGGCACCACCGTGGTGGCCGGGACCGCGGTCGCGCTGGTCACCGCCGTCGGGCCGGACACCCAGACGCGTCGGGCGGCCGAACTGGCCTCCGGCGACCTGCCGGTCGTCGGGCTGCAGCACCAGCTCAGCAAGCTGATGTACCGGGCCTTCCCGGTCAGCGCGGGCGGTGGGGTGCTGGTCGGCGCGCTGGGCTTGTTGCGCGGCGGCGGGCTGCGCCAGGCCCTCGGTGATGCGATCGCGATCGCGGTGGCGGCGGTGCCGGAGGGGATGCCGCTGATGGCGACGCTGGCGCAGTACGCCTCGGCGCGGCGCCTGACCGGGACCGGCGCGCTGGTGCGCGTCCCGCGGTCGGTGGAGGCGCTCGGCCGCATCGATGTGGTCTGTTTCGACAAGACCGGCACGCTCAGCGAGAACCGGCTGCGGGTGACCCAGGTGCACCCGGTGGCCGGACACACCGACGACGACGTGCTGCGCTGCGCGGTGCACGCCGCGCCGGCGCCCGAGGGCACCGCACACGCCCACGCCACCGACCAGGCCATCATCGAAGCGGCGGCGAAGGCGGTCGCCGGAACGTCGCGACCCCAACCGGACGCGCATCTGCCGTTCCGGTCCGGCCGGGCGTTCTCGGCGTCGGTGACCGGTGCGGAGCTGACGATCAAGGGGGCACCGGAAGTGGTGCTGGCCGCCTGCGACGACGCCGGCGCCGCCGGCGACACCGTGCCCGAGTTGGCGGCTTCCGGTCTGCGGGTCATCGCGGTGGCCCGCCGCACCCTGACCGCCGCGCAGATGCGGTCACTTCGCGACGACCCGGACAGCATCACCGACTTGTGCGGTGCCGGGCTGTCGTTGACCGGGTTCCTCGGCATCGCCGACACCCCGCGGGAAGCGGCGCCGCAGCTGCTCGCCGACCTGGCCGACCGTGGCGTGGACATCCGGCTGATCACCGGCGATCACCCGGTGACCGCCACCGCGATCGCCGCCGAGCTGGGCGTGTCGGTCGACGCCGACGAGGTCATCACCGGGTCGGAATGGAATGCGCTGTCCCGCAAAGACCAGGAACGGGTGGTGTGCGAGCGGGTGATCTTCGCCCGGATGTCGCCGGAAAACAAGGTGCAGATCGTGCAGACCCTGGAGCGGGCCGGGCGGGTGTGCGCCATGGTCGGCGACGGCGCCAACGACGCGGCCGCGATCCGGGTCGCGACCGTGGGGATCGGTGTGGTGGCGCGCGGCAGCGACTCGGCGCACACCATCGCCGATGTGGTGCTGACCGACGGCCGCATCGGCGCGCTGGTCGACGCCATCGACGAGGGACGCCGACTGTGGCGCGGCGTGCAGGCGGCGGTGTCCGGGCTGCTCGGCGGCAACGCCGGCGAGGTGATCTTCGCCGTCATCGGCACCGCGCTCACCGGAACCTCACCGTTGAACACCCGCCAGCTGCTGCTGATGAACACGTTGACCGACGCGCTGCCGGCCACCGCGGTGGCGGTCAGCACCCCGCGCGGGCCGGTGCAGCGGGTCGGGCACGGCATCGACGAACGCCGGCTGTGGCGTGCGGTCGGGGTCCGCGGGGCGATCACGGCCGCCGCCGCCACCACGGCGTGGGGGATGGCCTCGGTGACCGGGCGCCCGCAACGCGCCGCCACGGTGGCGCTGATCGCGCTGGTCTCGGTGGAGCTGGGCCAAACCCTGGTGGACTCGCATGCGCCGCTGGTGGTGCTCACCGCCGCCGGCTCGTTTGCCGCCTTCGCGCTCATGGTCAGCACACCGGGGGTCAGCCAGTTGCTCGGCTGTACACCGGTGGGCCCAGTGGGGTGGGCGCAAGCGCTGGGGCCGGCTGCCGCCGCGACGGCGGCGGTGGCGGCCACGACTCACCTGTCGGATCGTCGGCGGGAGCTTCCGGTGCCCGCGTCTCCAGAATCTCCAGCACCCCGGCCCGCCACAGCAGCGCGTACACCTCGTGCAGCGGCACCGCCAACAGCCGCGTCGTCGCGGAAATCAGCAGATCGTCAAATGCAGTTGGCGTCCACATAGCCCCCACGGTGCTGGGTGCGCCCGGCATCGCGGTGACGGTCGCGTTACCGCGGGGCAAATGGTGGCGGAAAACCAAACCGCCGCCGCACCGGCTGAATCGTCCACGGCCACGTGACCTGAGACACTGAACGCCAGAGGGGAGCATTCAACCACCGCGGTGCGTCACCCGACGTGATGGGCTGATCACCGGTGTGCGCGGCTGCATAACAGGCCCCTGTGGTGTTCACCCGACGACCGGAGGCCCCGCCGTTGCACCTATCGCTGGTGGAGTGGACCGTCACCCTGGCGGTCACGGTTTCGGTCCTGCTGTTCGACGTGCTGGTGATCGCCCGCCGTCCACGCGAACCTTCCGTGCGGGAATGCGCCATCGCGCTGTCGGGCTATGTGCTGCTGGCCGCGCTGTTCGGGATCTGGATCTGGTTTGGCCACGGCGCCCGGTTCGGGATGCAGTTCTTCGCCGGTTGGCTCACCGAATACAGCCTGTCCATCGACAACCTGTTCGTCTTCGTCCTTGTCATGGCCAGCTTCAACGTGCCCAAGCGCTATCAGCAAGAAGTGCTGTTCGTCGGCATCGTGCTCGCCCTGGTTTTCCGTGGCGTCTTCATCACGCTCGGCGCGGTGGCCATCCAGAAGGTGTCGTGGACCTTCTACCTATTCGGTGCATTCATCATCTGGGCTGCATTTCGGTTGGTCCTCGGCGGTGCGCAGGACAGCGACGGAGACAACACGGTGGTGCGGTTCGCCCGCACCTACCTGAACACCACCGACAAGTGGGACGGCCTCAAGCTGTACATCAAAAACGGCACCAAACGAGCCATGACACCGATGTTTTTCGTCGTCCTGGCATTGGCCACCACCGACCTGATGTTCGCGCTGGACTCCATTCCGGCGATCTTCGGACTGACCAGACAGCCGTATTTGGTGTTCACCGCAAACGTCTTGGCGCTGATGGGTCTCCGACAGTTGTACTTCCTGCTGGGCGGCATGCTGACCCGGTTGGTATATCTGTCTCGCGGCCTCGCCGTCATCCTGCTGTTCATCGGGGTGAAGATGATCCTGCAGGCGTTGAATCAAAACGAGTTGCCGTTTCTCAACGGTGGTAGGCCATTCGACGTGCCCAAGATTTCCACCGCGCTCAGCCTGCTGGTCATCGTGGCGATTCTCCTGGTCACCACCGTCGCCAGCCTGTACAAAACGTCTGGCACGAACAGTCGCAAAAGTCCCTGAAACGCAGCAGCTGTCCGACCGGTCGGGTCGACCAATCCCCGTTTTGAGCGCCGAGATTGCGGTGACGGCGCCGAGACTGCGCTGGTGGCATCGACACTGCGCTGACGGCATCGAGTCTGCGCTGACGGCATCGACACTGCGGTGGTGGCATCGAGTCTGCGGTGAGGGCATCGAGCCTGCGGTGGTGGCACCGAGACTGCGCTGACGGCCTCGACCCTGCGGTGAGGCCGTGTTTTCCCGGCGATAGTGGGCCTGAGCGCAGGCTCGACGCCGTGGACGCGGGCTCGGTGCCTTGAGCGCAGTCTCGACGCCGTGGACGCGGGCTCGGTGCCTTGAGCGCAGGCTCGACGCCGTGGACGCGGGCTCGGTGCCGTGAGCGCAGGCTCGACGCCGTGGACGCAGGCTCGGTGCCCTAGATGCAGTCTCGACGCGACAACCCCGCCGGCGAGCCCCCGCGGACCGGCCTTAGTGGGCGGCGGTTTTGAACCGCTCCACCGAGCGCTGCACCTCGGCCTCGGCCTCGGCGCGGCCCACCCAGTCGGCGGCCTTGACGAACTTGCCCGGCTCCAGGTCCTTGTAGTGCACAAAGAAGTGCTTGATCGCGTCGAGCTCGAACTCGGGCACGTCGCCGATGTCGTTGATGTGGTCCCAGCGGTGATCCCCGGCCGGCACGCACAGCACCTTGTCGTCGCCGCCGGCCTCGTCGACCATCTTGAACATGCCCACCGGCCGCGCCTCCACCAGCACACCGGGGAACACCGACTGCGGCAGCAGCACCAACGCGTCGAGTGGGTCGCCGTCCTCGCCGAGGGTGTCTTCGATGAAGCCGTAATCGGTGGGGTAGGCCATCGGCGTGTACAGGTAGCGGTCCAACCGAACCCGGCCGGTCTCGTGATCGACTTCGTATTTGTTGCGCTGACCCTTCGGGATCTCGATGGTCACGTCGAATTGCACCGTGTCGGCTCCTTCTCCCAGTGCTGGGTCAGTCTGATCGTTGGCTCCGCGCCGGAGGCCCACCTTAACCGAGCGATACGCTGCAACTAAACAGTTACCGGCCGCACCCGGTCGGTTTGGGGGCTGGTCAGCAACAACCGGGCCAGGGAAATCAGGAGGGTCATGCGTCCGACGCGGTGGGCGAGATCCACGCACCTGCTGGTCGGGGTGACCGTGCTGGCGTTGGTCGGCGCGGTGCTCGCGGCGGCCGCCCTGTTCAACACCGGGCACAGCACCGACGCCCAAACCGCGCCGACACCGCCGGCGGCGGTCGCCGACCCCGGGGTGGTGCCGGTGGCCGACACCGCGCCGGCGCCGACGTCCGACGGGCTGCGGGCCGCGCTGGCGCCGACGGTGGCCAACCCGGACCTGGGCCGGCTGGGCGGTCGGATCACCGACGCGGCGTCCGGCAGCCAGCTGTGGTCGCAAACCGACGGCCTGCCCATGCAGCCGGCGTCGACCAACAAGGTGCTGACCTCGGCGGCGGCGCTGCTGACCCTGGACCGCAACGCCCGGGTCACCACCAAGGTGGTGGCCGCCGCCCAGCCCGGGGTGGTGGTGCTGGTCGGCGGCGGCGACCCGACCCTGTCGGCCGCACCGGCCGGGCAGGACACCTGGTATCGGGGCTCGGCCCGGATCAGCGACCTGGCCGACCAGGTGCGGCGCAGCGGCGCCCCGGTGACCGCCGTGCAGGTGGACACCACGTTGTTCAGCGGTCCGGCGATGGCGCCGGGCTGGGACCCGTCGGACATCGACGGCGGCGACATCGCCCCGATCGAATCGGTGATGCTCGACGCCGGGCGGATCCAGCCCACCACGGTGGAATCCCGCCGGTCGTTGACCCCGGCGCTGGACGCCGGGCGGGCGCTCGCCACCGCCCTGGGGGTGGACCCCCGCGCGGTCACCCTGACCGGCGCGCCGGCGGATGCTCGGGAGCTGGCCTCAGTGCAGTCGGCCCCGCTGATTCAGCGGCTCAACGACATGATGAACGCCTCCGACAATGTGATGGCCGAATGCATCGGCCGTGAGGTGGCCGCCGCGCTGCACCGCCCGCGGTCGTTCACCGGGGCGGTCGGCGCGGTGACCGAGCAGCTGCGCACCGCCCACATCGACACCAGCGGCGCGGCCCTGATGGATTCCAGCGGGTTGTCGGTCGATGACCGGTTGACCGCCAAAACCCTGGACGGGGTGGTGCAGGCCGCCGCCGGCCCGGATCAGCCGTCGCTGCGCCCGCTGCTGGATCTGCTGCCGGTCGCCGGCGGCAGCGGCACCCTGTCCGACCGGTTCCTCGACCCCGGCACCGACCAAGGCCCGGCCGGCTGGTTGCGGGCCAAAACCGGGTCGCTGACCCACACCAACGCGCTGGCCGGGGTGGTCACCGACCACGACGGGCGGGTGCTGACCTTCGCCCTGATCTCCAACGACGCCGGCCCGACCGGTCGCACCGCGATCGACGCCGTGGCCGCCACCCTGCGAACCTGCGGCTGCCGATGACCTCCTCCGAGCTGACCGTCGGGCGCGCGGTGGACTGGCGATTCGCCGCCACGGTCGGGGGATGGCTGGCCCGGCCGGCCCCGCCCACCACCGACTACACCCGCCGCCAGGTGATCGACGAGCTGGCCAACGCCGCCAAGGCCGCCGAACCGCTGGTGCGGGAGGTGACCGGGCTGGGCGCCCGCGGTGCGGTGCCGGACGCGCGCATCGTGGACCGCGGCCAGTGGATCGCCGCGGCCGCCGAGTCGATGCGGGTGATGACCGGCGGCACCGACAAGCCGCGCGGCGTGGTGACCGCCCGCCTCACCGGGGCCCAGACCGGCGCGGTGCTGGCGTTCGTCGCCTCCGGCATCCTCGGCCAGTACGACCCGTTCAACGACGGGGGGTGTTTGCTGCTGGTGTATCCCAATGTCATTGCCGTGGAGCGGCAACTGCGGGTGCCGCCGGCCGAGTTCCGGTTGTGGGTGTGCCTGCACGAGGTGACCCACCGGGTGCAGTTCACCGCCAACCCGTGGCTGTCGGGCTACATGTCGGATGCGTTGGCGGTGCTGACCACCGAAAGCGGCGACGACGCCATGCAGGTGCTGGGTCGGCTCGCCGATTTCGTGCGGGGCCGCCGCGACGCCGCCCCGGGACAGCCCGACGCCCACACCGCCGGCATCCTGGGCCTGGTGCGGGCGGTGCAGTCCGCGCCGCAACGCGACGCGCTGGACCGGCTGCTGGTGCTGGGCACGCTGCTGGAAGGCCACGCCGACCACGTGATGGATGCCGTCGGCCCGGCGGCGGTGCCGTCGGTGGCGACCATCCGCCGCCGGTTCGATGAGCGGCGCCAACGCGACCAGCCCCCGCTGCAGCGGCTGTTGCGGGCGCTGCTGGGCATCGACGCCAAGATCAGCCAGTACACCCGCGGCAAGGCCTTCGTCGATCACGTGGTCGGCGAGGTCGGGATGGTCCGGTTCAACACCATCTGGTCGGGTCCCGACACGCTGCCGCTGCCCGCCGAGATCGAAGACCCGCAGCGGTGGATCGACCGGGTGCCGTAGACCAGCTGCGGGCGGCGGTGGCGGCGTTCGCCCAGACCTACCTGTCCGCCGCGCCGCGGTGGTGCGTGGGGCTGTCCGGGGGCCCGGACTCGTTGGCGTTGACCGCGGTGGCCGCCGGGATGTTGCCCACCACCGCGCTGGTCGTCGACCACGGCCTGCAGCCCGACTCCGCCGATGTCGCCGCCACCGCCGCCGACCAGGCGGTCGCGCTGGGCTGCGCCGACGCGCGGGTGCTGCGCGTGCGGGTCGGCACCGACGGCGGCCCGGAGGCGGTGGCCCGAGCGGCCCGCTACCGCGCGCTGGACGCGGCCCGCGGCGACGACCCGGTGCTGCTCGGGCACACCCTGGACGATCAGGCCGAGACGGTGCTGCTGGGCCTGGGCCGCGGGTCGGGGGCCCGGTCGCTGGCCGGGATGCGCCCGCACGACCCGCCGTGGTGTCGCCCGCTGCTGGCGGTGCGACGCGCCACCACCCACGCCGCCTGCGCCGAGCTGGGCCTGACCGCCTGGCGCGACCCGCACAACACCGACCGCCGGTTCACCCGCACCCGGCTGCGCACCGAGGTGCTGCCGCTGCTGGAGGACGTGCTGGGCGGCGGCGTCGCCGCGGCGCTGGCCCGCACCGCCACCGCGCTGCGCGAGGACACCGACCTGATCGACACGCTGGTGGCCCAGGCGCTGGCGGCGGCGGCCACCGGCGACGGACTGGACGCCGCGGCGCTGGCCGGGCTGCCCGGACCGATCCGCCGCGGCGCGATCCGCAGCTGGTTGCTGTCCGGCGGGGCGACCGGGCTGACCGACCAACAGATCCGCGGGGTGGACCGGTTGGTCACCGGGTGGCGCGGGCAGGGCGGGGTGGCGGTCGGCTCCGCGCTGCGCGGGCAGCGGCTCTTCGCCGGCCGGCGCGACGGGGTGCTGACCCTGCGTCACGAACCCGTCGACCGGGCGTGAAGCGGGCCGGCCCGTTGGTTGTTGGTGCCGCGGCATGGCACGCTGTCAGCGTGACGGCCGAGCTCTATCCCGGTGACATCAAATCGGTGCTGCTGACCGAGCAGCAGATCCAGGACCGCATCGCCGAACTCGGCGCCCAGATCGGCGAGGATTACCGCGCGGCCGCCGACGGCCAGGATCTGCTGCTGATCACCGTGCTCAAGGGTGCGGTCATGTTCGTCACCGACCTGGCCCGGGCCATCCCGCTGCCCACCCAGTTCGAGTTCATGGCGGTCAGCTCCTACGGCTCCTCGACGTCGTCGTCGGGGGTGGTGCGCATCCTCAAAGACCTCGACCGCGACATCAGCGACCGCGATGTGCTGATCGTCGAGGACGTGGTGGACTCCGGGCTGACGCTGTCCTGGCTGCTGCGCAACCTGGCCACCCGGGCGCCCCGGTCGGTGCGGGTGTGCACGCTGCTGCGCAAACCCGACGCGGCCCGCGCCAACGTCGACATCGCCTACGTGGGTTTCGACATCCCTAACGAGTTCGTGGTCGGCTACGGCCTGGACTACATCGAGCGCTACCGCGACCTGCCTTACATCGGCACCCTGGATCCGCGGGTCTACCAGTGTTGAGCCGCTAAGCCAGCTCCCACACCGCGGTCACCGCAAAGCTCACCGTCTGCTGGCCGGGTTCCACCGGCACGTCGGCGGCCATCGCCCGCGGCATCGGCGTCGGGGACGGCGGCGTCCCGCCGGGTTGTTCCGAGATCGAGATCACCCGGCCCAGTTTGAGGCCGGACAGCTGCGCATACTGCTCGGCGCGGGCCTTGGCGTCGTTGAAGGCGCGGCTGCGGGCGTCGCGCACCAGTTTGGAGTCGTCTTCGATGGAGTAGCGCACCGCGTTGATGCGGGTGGCGTCGCCGCCGGTGTTGACGATGATGGCCAGCACCCGCGACGCCAAGTCCAGCTGCCGGATGGTCACCTTGATCGCGTTGCTGGCCCGGTACCCGGCGATGGTGGACGCCGCACCCTCGGGGTTGGCGTACTGCGGCTGCAAACTGACCTGGGTGGTGGCGATGTCCTTGCGGTCCACGCCGGCATCGGTCAGCGCGTCGATGACCGCCTGCTGCCGTTCGCTGGTCTGGTTCATCGCGGTGGTGACATCGGGTGCGGTGAACTCGATCCCGACGTCGGCGGTGAGCGTGTCCGGCGCGCCCTGCACCTGACCGGAGCCCACCACCGTCACCTGCCGCGGATGGTCCCCGACCGGCCCGGGGCCAGCGGAGTCGCACGCCGACACCGTCGCGGTGGCCAGGCCGAGGGCGGCCACCGCGATCCACCGGCGGACAAAGACGTTGGCGCTCCGTGCGATCGGCATGGATGGCACCCTAACGCGTTTGCGACCGCGACCGCGACGGGTGCGGCACACTGGGCGCATGACCGTCACTCCGCCCCGGGCGCTTGCCCTGGCGCTCGAACCGTTCGCCGGGCAGGTGTACTTCGCCCCGGAATGCCACCGCGGCTATCACGCGCTCGGGTTCAATCCCAGCCCCGGCAAGGCCGGCGAGGTGGAAATGCCCGACGGCACGGCCTATTTCTGCAGTCGCGGTTCGCTGTTGGGGCAGGTGCCCGGCGAGGTGATCGCCGCGGCCTTCGCGGTGTTCAACCCGGCCGTCGTGATCCCGGCGGTCACCCACGGCTGGGGCCTGACCGACGCCAAAGCGGTGTGCCGGGTGCGCACCGACGGCGCGGTGGCCCAGCTGCACCGGGTGTTGGGCGCCGACCCCGACGGTGTCGACCGGGTGGTGGCACTGCTGCGGCGCGCCACCGATCCCCTGCCGTTGGCGGGTAAGCCGCTGTTCGCCGGCCTGGTCGCGTTAGGTCTGCCCGGTGAGCCGCTGGCCGACGCCTGGCGGCTGGCCGACCAGCTGCGCGAGTACCGCGGCGACGTACACATAAACGTCTGGAGCACAGCCGGTTTCGACGGCACCGAGATCGGGTTGATCACCGAACTGTACTGGGGGATGCCGCTGCGCAGCTATATCCGCACCCGGGCCTGGAGCGACGACGACCTCGCCGCGGCCGAGGACCGGCTGGCCGCCCGCGGGCTGATCCGCGACGGGGCGTTCACCGACGCCGGGCGGGCCGTGCGCGAGGCGATCGAGGTGGCCACCGACAACGCCTGCGCCCCGATCGTCGACGCGCTCGGGGACGACCTGGGCGAGTTGATCGACCTGATCGGCGGGTGGTCGCGCCGGCTGCAAGCCGCCGGCGGCTATCCCGCGTCGGGCCCGCACGACCTGGCGGCGGCCGCCGACCACTGGCAGCGCCCTACGGGGTGACCAGGATTTTGCAGTGCCGTTCCGGGTCGGCTAGGTCGTCGAACGCCGCGCCCACCCGATCCAGGCCGACCTCCCCGGTGATCAGCGGCGTGACGTCGATGTCGCCGTCGGCCAGGGCGCGCAGCGACTCGGCGAATTCGTCCGGGTCGTAGCCGAGCACGAACTGCAGGTTGATCTGCTTGGCGATGGCGAAAAACGGGTGCACGGTGTCGGGTTGCATGCACACCCCGGCGACGACGACCCGGCAGCCCACCGGGGCGCGGCGCAGCACGTCGTCGATGATGCCGGGCACCCCGACCGCCTCGAAGACCACCGCGGGGTGCACCGTGTCGAACGGTGAGCCGGCGGCCGGATCGAGCACCCGATGCGCCCCCATGGCCGTCGCGAGGTCCCGCCGCTTCGGGGAAAAATCAGCGGCGACAATGTTTTCCACGCCGGCATTGCGCAGCGCCGCGATGATGGCGATGCCGATCGGTCCGCAGCCGACCACCAGCGCGGTGTCGCCGCGGCCGACGCCCGACTTGTTGACCGCGTGCAGCCCGACCGCCATCGGCTCGGTCAGCGCGGCGTGCCGCGGATCCAGCCCGTTGGGGATGGCCAACAGTAGCGGCGCGGACAGCAGCATCCGCTCGGCGTAGCCGCCGATGGTGGTGTTGGAGTAGATGATCGGCTCCATGCCGGTGGCCGACACCAGGACCGGCAGCGAGGTCACCAGGGTGCCCGGCGGATGGGTGTCGGTGTCCGGCCCGGCCTCGATCACCTCGGCGGCGAACTCGTGACCCATGAACACGTCACCGGCCAAATCGACCCCGGCACCGGGATCCACCGGCATCCCAGCCATTTGCTGGGTCAACGCCAGCATCTCCGCGCCGTGCGCGGCGAAATGCAGGTCCGATCCGCAGATCCCGCAGGCCCGCACCCCGACCAGCACCTGTCCCGGACCGGGCACCGGCTCGGGCACGTCGTCGCGGCACACCATCCGCCCGTCGCGCAACACCGCGGCGCGCATCAGCGCTGCTCCTTGGCCAGTTCGTCGGTGTGTTCGCCGACGGCTTTCATGATCGCCTCCCCGGCCCGGCCGAACAGCGCATCCCGCATGCCCTTGGCCCAGTCATGGGAGGCCCGCGCCGCGGTCAGCTGCCCGGTGAAATGCGGAATCACTTTGCGGGCGAACAGCTCATAGGAGTGGTAGGTGGCCGACGGCGCCGCCCAGTCGTGGCCGAGCAGCAGCAGGGTGCCGAATCCGCCGGAGCGGTCCAGCAGGTCGGTGATGTAGGCGATCGCGTCGTCGGGGGTGCCGATACAGCAGTTGCCGGTCGCCGCGTAGGCCTCGACGAACTCCCGCGGCGTCTGCGGGGACCCTTCCACCTCGCTGGCCAGCGGGACGAACCCCGCCGCACCGAAGTAGTCGGCGAAATCCTGCAGCCCGTAGGTGCAGTCCTCGATGGCCTGCTCCCGGGTGTCGGCCAGGTGCATGATGCCCAGCACCCGCCAGTCGGCCCGGTCCGGTTCGTCCCGGCCGGCCTTGGCCGCCTGCTCACGCACCACCTCCCACGCCGTCTCCAACGCCGCAAACCCGCCGGGCACCGACATCGACAACGACAGCAGCGAGGTGCCCAGCGCCCCGGCCAGCCGCGGCCCGGACGGGGAAATCATTGCCGCGGTGGAGATTTCCGGATACGGGTGGGTGTAGGGCCGGATGTGCAGCGCGGCGTCGCGCAGCGTGAACCAGTCCGAGTGGCGGTCGATGCGTTCGTCGGGCGCGGCCCGAAACAGCGCCAGGATCGCCTCCAAGGATTCCTGCATCATCCGGCGCTGCTCGACCGGGTCGATGCCCATCATGTAGGCGTCCGATGGCAGCGCCCCCGGCCCGGTGCCGAACATCACCCGGCCCCGGGTCAGATGATCCAGCAGCACCCAGCGGTCGGCCACCATCAGCGGGTGGTGGTACGGCAGCGACACCACCCCGGTGCCCAGCCGGATGTGTTTGGTGCGTTCGGCGGCCGCCGCGATGAACACCTCCGGGCAGGCGATCAATTCGTAGCCGCCGGAATGGTGTTCGCCGAACCAGGCCTCGTCGAACCCGAGCCGGTCCAGGGCGACCACCCGCTCCAGGTCGTATTCCAGCGCCACCGTGGGGGATTGGCCGATCGGGTGAAACGGGGTGATGAACACCCCGAACCGCAGCGGCGCGCCCATCACTGCTCCGCCCCGGCCAGGAAGTCCAGCAACGCCGCGTTGACCTCGTCGGGGCGTTCCTGCTGCAGCCAGTGCCCGGCACCCTCGATCAGCACCTCCCGGTACGGGCCGGTGACCACCTCGGCGGCCCGGTCGCGGCGGGTGAACCCCAGCACCGGGTCGGCGGTGCCGGCCATAAACAACGCCGGCACGTCGGTGGTGGCGCCGGCGAGGTGGGCGGTGGTTTCCCAGTTGCGGTCGAAGTTGCGGTACCAGTTCAGCCCGCCGGTGAACCCGGTCCGGGCGAATTCGGCGATGTAGTGGTCGAGTTCGTCGGCGCGGATCCAGTCCGGCAGTCCGTCGGGTTCGGGCAGTCGGTCGATGAAGCCCTCCGGGCCGGGGGCGACCATCCGCATGCCCGCGCCCGCGTCGTCCGGGGGACGCAGGCCACCGATCATCCGGCGCATGGTCCGGGCCGGATCGCTGTCGAGTTCGGCGTCGGCGACGCCGGGCTGCTGGAAATACAGGATGTAGAAGAAGTTGTCCCCGATCATGCGCCGCCACGCCTCGGTCGGTCGCTGCTGGGGCCGCGGCGTCGGCGGGACGCTGAGTCCCGCCACCGCGGCCACCCGATCGGGGTGCAGCAGGGCGGCGTTCCACACCACCGGGGCGCCCCAGTCGTGCCCGACCCACACGGCGCGGTCCGCACCGACGTCGTCGAGCAGGCCGACCAGGTCGGCGGTCAGCGCGTGGATGTCGTAGGCCTCGATCGCCTCCGGCCGCGACGAGCCGCCGTAGCCGCGCTGGTCGGGGGCCAGCACGTGGTAGCCGGCCTCGGCGAGCACCGGGATCTGATGGCGCCAGGAAAACGCCAGTTCAGGGAAGCCGTGCGCGAGGATCACCACCGGCGCCCCGCGCTCACCGGCCTCGACCACCCGCAATTGCACGCCGTTGGTGTCGACTAACCGCTCGGTTGATGTGCCCACCATCACACCAAAGCACAGCCGCGCGCGGTCCGGAAAGACCCGCCGGGAACTGCCGGCCGTTATACGGGCGGTAGCCTGAAATACGTCCAGCTGCGCATATGGGAAGGACTTGGCCGAGTACGGCCGATGCTCGATGAACCGGAAAAACGTGATCCGCACCGTCACCGCGATCGGTGTCGTGCTGCTGCTCGGCTGGCTGTTCTTCTATATGAGCGACGACACCCGCGGGTACAAACCCGTGGACACCTCGGTGGCGCTCGCGCAGATCGACGCCGGCAATGTCGAAAGCGCGCAAATCGACGACCGCGAACAGCAGCTGCGGTTGAAGTTGAAGAGCTCCACCAAGGACACCGACGGTTCCGACAAGGTCATCACTAAATATCCGACCGGGTACGCGGTGCCGCTGTACGACGCGTTGAGCGGCAAGCACACCCAGATCAAAACGGTCGTCAACCAGGGCAGCATCCTGGGCTCGCTGGTGGTCTACCTGCTGCCGCTGCTGCTGCTGGTCGGGTTGTTCGTGATGTTCTCCCGGATGCAGGGCGGCGCCCGGATGGGCTTCGGCTTCGGCAAATCGCGGGCCAAGCAGCTCTCCAAGGACATGCCCAAAACCACCTTCGCCGACGTGGCCGGGGTCGACGAGGCGGTCGAGGAGCTCTACGAGATCAAGGACTTCCTGCAAAACCCGGCGCGGTATCAGGCGCTGGGCGCCAAGATCCCCAAGGGCGTGCTGCTGTACGGCCCACCGGGAACCGGCAAGACGCTGCTGGCCCGCGCGGTGGCCGGGGAGGCCGGGGTGCCGTTTTTCACCATCTCCGGCTCCGACTTCGTCGAGATGTTCGTCGGGGTGGGCGCCTCCCGGGTGCGTGACCTGTTCGAGCAGGCCAAGCAGAACAGCCCGTGCATCATCTTCGTCGACGAGATCGACGCCGTCGGCCGGCAGCGCGGCGCCGGGCTGGGCGGCGGCCACGACGAACGCGAGCAGACGCTGAACCAGCTGCTGGTCGAGATGGACGGGTTCGGGGAGCGCGCCGGGGTCATTTTGATCGCGGCCACCAACCGGCCCGACATTCTGGACCCGGCGCTGCTGCGCCCGGGCCGCTTTGACCGGCAAATTCCGGTGTCCAACCCGGATCTGGCCGGCCGCAAGGCGGTGCTGCGGGTGCACGCCAAGGGCAAGCCGATGGCGCCCGACGCGGACCTGGACGGGCTGGCCAAACGCACCGTGGGCATGTCCGGCGCCGACCTGGCCAACGTCATCAACGAGGCCGCGCTGCTGACCGCGCGGGAGAACGGCACCGTGATCACCGGGCCGGCGCTGGAAGAGGCGGTGGACCGGGTGATCGGCGGCCCGCGCCGCAAGGGCCGGGTGATCAGCGAGCTGGAGAAGAAGATCACCGCCTACCACGAGGGCGGCCACACCCTGGCGGCCTGGGCGATGCCCGACATCGAGCCGATCTACAAGGTCACCATCTTGGCTCGGGGCCGCACCGGCGGGCACGCGGTGTCGGTGCCCGAGGACGACAAGGGCCTGATGACCCGGTCGGAGATGATCGCGCGGCTGGTCTTCGCGATGGGTGGGCGGGCCGCCGAGGAACTGGTGTTCCGGGAGCCGACCACCGGTGCGGTGTCCGATATCGAGAAGGCCACCAAGATCGCCCGGTCGATGGTCACCGAATACGGCATGAGCGCCAAACTCGGTGCGGTCAAATACGGCACCGAGCACGGCGACCCGTTTTTGGGCCGCACCATGGGCACCCAGCCGGACTACAGCCACGAGGTGGCCCGCGGCATCGACGATGAGGTCCGCAAGCTGATCGAGGCCGCCCACACCGAGGCGTGGGAGATCCTCACCGAATACCGCGACGTGCTCGACACGTTGGCCGGCGAGCTGCTGGAGAAGGAGACCCTGCACCGCGCCGAGCTGGAAGCGATCTTCGCCGATGTGACCAAGCGGCCGCGGCTGACCATGTTCGACGACTTCGGTGGCCGCATCCCGTCGGACAAGCCGCCGATCAAAACCCCCGGTGAACTGGCCATCGAACGCGGCGAACCGTGGCCGCAGCCGGTGCCGGAGCCGGCGTTCAAGGCCGCGATCGCGCAGGCCACCCGGGAGGCTCAGGCCGCGCAGCCCGCCAACGGCGCCAACGGCTCCTACGGGGTGCCCGCCGCGCATCGACCCGGCACCGCACCGCAGGGCGGCACCCAGCCCGATTACGGCGCCCCGGCCGGCTGGCGCGCGCCGGGCTGGCCGCCGCAGCAGCCGCCGGGCTACTGGTACCCGCCGACACACTGGCCGCACCCGGCGCAGCACTACCCGGCCCAGCCGTATCCGCCCTACCAGCCGCAGCCCACGCCGGGGCAGGCCCCGCCGGCGGCCGGCGAGTCGCCCGACGAGCAGGACAACGACGCGAGTCGGCCCAACCCGCCGAACCACGGCTGAGAAAACGGAGGCTTGGATGGCTCAGCCGAATTCCCGCCCCATCGCGCCCGCCGGCCCGACGTTCGACCAGGACCGCGCCGAGGCGGCGATCCGCGAGTTGCTGTGTGCGGTCGGCGAGGACCCGGACCGGCAAGGCCTGGCCGAGACCCCCGCCCGGGTGGCCCGGGCCTACCGCGAGATGTTCGGCGGGCTGTACACCGACCCCGACGCCGTGCTGGAAACCACCTTCGACGAGCAGCACGACGAACTGGTGCTGGTCAAGGAGATCCCGCTGTACTCGGTGTGCGAACACCATCTGGTGGCGTTCCACGGTGTGGCGCATGTCGGCTACATCCCCGGCGACGACGGTCGGGTCACCGGGCTGTCGAAGATCGCCCGGGTGGTCGACCTGTACGCCAAGCGCCCCCAGGTGCAGGAACGGCTGACCGGTCAGATCGCCGACGCGATGACGCGCAAACTCGACCCGCGTGGCGTCATCGTCGTCATCGAGGCCGAACACCTGTGCATGTCGATGCGCGGGGTCCGCAAGCCGGGGGCGATCACCACCACCTCAGCGGTGCGGGGACTGTTCAAGACCGACGCCAGGTCGCGGTCCGAAGCGCTGGATCTCATTCTGCGGAAGTGAAGCCGACGCGAGTGCAGGTCATGGGGGTGGTGAACGTCACCGATGACTCGTTCTCGGACGGTGGACGCTATCTGGATGTCGAGCGTGCCGTCGACCATGGCCTGGCGTTGGCCGCCGAGGGCGCGTCGATCGTCGACGTCGGCGGCGAATCCACCCGGCCCGGCGCGGTCCGCATCGACCCGGCGGTGGAGACATCGCGCGTCCTGCCTGTAGTGAAAGCGCTTGCCTCCCAAGGCATTACCGTCAGCATCGACACCATGCATGCCGGTGTCGCCGAGGCGGCGCTGCGCAGCGGCGCCCAGATCGTCAACGACGTATCCGGTGGCCGCGCCGACCCGGCGATGGCCCCGCTGGTCGCGGAGTCGGGTGTGCCGTGGGTGCTGATGCATTGGCGGCCGGTGTCCGCCGCGGATCCGCACCGGGTTCCGCACTACGGTGACGTGGTGGCCGAGGTCTGCGCGGAATTGCTGGCCAGCGTCGATGAGGCGGTCGCCGCCGGCGTCGACCCGACCAAGCTGGTGATCGATCCCGGCCTGGGCTTCGCCAAGACCGGCCAACACAATTGGGCGTTGCTGCACGCGCTGCCGAAGCTGGTGGCCACCGGGGTGCCGGTGCTGGTCGGGGCCTCCCGTAAACGGTTCCTGGGCAAGCTGCTGGCCGGCCCCGACGGTGCGGTGCGCCCGCCGGACGGCCGCGAAACGGCGACCGCGGTGATCTCGGCGCTGGCCGCGCTGCACGGGGCCTGGGGCGTGCGGGTGCATGACGTGCGGGCCTCGGTCGACGCGCTGAAGGTGGTCGGGGCCTGGACCGCGGGAGGGACGGCCTGATGTCTGATCGAATCGAATTGCGCGGCTTGACTGTTCGCGGCCGACACGGAGTGTTCGAGCACGAACGCGTCAACGGGCAGGACTTCGTCGTCGATATCACCGTGTGGCTGGACTTCGCGGCCGCGGCCGCCAGCGACCAGCTGTCCGACACCTACGACTATGGGCTGCTGGCCGAGCGCGCCGCCGCGATCGTGGCCGGCCCGGCCCGCAACCTGATCGAAACCGTCGCCACCGAGATCGCCGAGGATGTGATGAACGACGACCGCGTGCACGCCGTCGAGGTCACCGTGCACAAGCCACAGGCCCCGATTCCACAAACCTTCACCGACGTGGCGGCGGTGGCCCGCCGGTCCCGCCGGTCCGGCCGCGGTGTGGTGATTCCCGCCGGAGGTGCCGATGTCTAAAGCGGTGCTGTCCATCGGATCCAACCTGGGCGACCGGATGGCCCGGCTGCAGTCGGTGGTCGACGGCCTCGGCGACGCCGTGCGGGCGGTGTCCGGGGTCTACGAAACCGATCCGTGGGGCGGGGTGGACCAGGGGCCATTCCTCAACGCGGTGCTGATCGTCGACGACCCGGCCCGCGACGGGCACGCCTGGCTGCACCGTGCCCACGAACTCGAGCAGGCCGCCGACCGGGTGCGGGGCCAGCGGTGGGGTCCGCGCACCCTGGACGTGGACCTGGTCAGTTGCTACGACACCGGAGACGGCCGCGACACCGAGATGTTTTCCCGCGACGACGGGCTGACCCTGCCGCACCCGTTGGCCCACCTGCGGGCGTTCGTGCTGGTGCCGTGGTTGGCGGTCGACCCGGACGCCCAGCTGACCGTGGCCGGGCAGCGACGGTCGGTGGCGGCGCTGCTGGCCGAGCTGGACCCGGCCGACCGGGACGGGGTGCGGCCGACCGCGCTGGCATTGCATACCGGCGCCGATCCGAGCGCGGACGGCTGATGGGCCCCACCCGCAAACGTGACCTGACGGCCGCGGCGGTGGCCGCCGCGGTGCTGGGTTATCCGCTGGTGGTGCTGTCCTACCGGTGGTTTCCGCCGATCACGGTGTGGACCGGGCTGTCGTTGCTGGTGGTCGCGGTCGTCGAGGCCGGGTGGGCGCGCTACGTCCGCAAGAAGATCGACGACGGGCAGGTCGGCGACGGGCCCGGCTGGCTGCATCCGCTGGCGGTGGCCCGCGCCCTGGTGGTGGCCAAGGCCTCCGCGTGGGTGGGGGCACCGGTGCTGGGCTGGTGGGTCGCGGTGCTGGCCTACCTGCTGCCGCGCCACGCGCTGCGCGTCCCCGGCCAGGACACTCCCGGCGCGGTGGTGGCCGCCGTCAGCGCGTTGGCGTTGGTGGTCGCCGCGTTGTGGCTCCAGCATTGCTGCAAATCCCCGCACGATCCGTCCGAGCCCGCCGGGGGCGCCGCACAATAGCTGAGCGGATCGGGCGAGAATCGCCGGAGCGCGGCGACACGCGGACTGACCTCGTGCAGGTACAGTCAGGCCAATGCGCGCCGACGACGACGCAGAGCGTAGCGAGGAGGAGGAGCGGCGCAGATGACTTCCGTTCTGTCCCGCGGCGCCCGGGTCCGGCGCGGCGGCCGCAGGCCGGGCTGGGTGCTCTTGACGGCGTTGCTGGTGCTCGCCATCGCGGCGAGCTCCGCGCTGGTTTTCACCAATCGCGTCGAGCTGCTGAAGCTCGCCGTCATCCTGGCCCTGTGGGCCGCGGTGGTTGCCGCCTTCGTCTCGGTGATCTATCGGCGGCAGAGCGATGTGGATCAAGCCCGGGCGCGTGACCTGAAACTGGTCTACGACCTGCAGTTAGACCGGGAAATCTCGGCCCGGCGGGAGTATGAGCTCACGGTGGAATCGCAGCTGCGCCGCGAGCTGGCCTCCGAGCTGCGGTCCCAGGCCGCCGACGAGGTTGCGGCGCTGCGGGCCGAGTTGGCGGCGCTGCGCACCAACCTGGAGATCCTGTTCGACACCGACCTCGAGCAGCGCCCGGCGCTGGAGACCGATCGCTCGACGGTGCGCGCCTACAGCGACTGGGACCGCGACGCCGAGCGGGGGCCGACCAGCCGGGTCACCAGCAGCCGCGTCGCGGCCATGCGCGCCGAAACCGCCGCCGGACGCACCGACCAGAACCCGATCATCGATGTGCCCGAGGTCCCCGACGCCGGCGACGGCTACGACACCGGATACCCGGCCGCCGAGACCTATGCACCCGCCGAGGAGTACGCCCGGCCGCCGCGCGGGTCGCACTGGCAGCGGCCCGAGGAGCCGGCCCGGGCCGCGGAGGCCCCCGGCTGGTCCCGCCGGGAGCGGCGTGAGCCCTATCCGCCGCCGCAGCGTCCCCGGCCCGAGCCGGCCCCGCCGCCGCGGCCCGAGCCGCCGCGCTACCAACCGTGGCCGCCGCCGCAGCCCGAGCCGCCGGCCCCCAAACCCGAGCCGGCACCACCGAAACCGGAGCCGCCGGCGGCCCAACCCGAGCCGCAGCCCGC
>NZ_MLQM01000071.1:0-23964 GCF_001854525.1 Mycobacterium talmoniae | reverse complement strand
GTGTCACCACGCGCTGGGCACCGACCGCGATGGCCGCTTCCCACGTCGAGGTGCGCGGCGGCGCGCCGGTGGCCAGCACCACGTGGGCCCGCCGCGGCAGTAAGCCGGCGGCGCAGCGGTGCGCCGCCGGCTCGTCCAGCAGCACGGCCAGGGCGGCGATCCAGGTCTTGCGGCTCACCGTCGGCGGCCCAGCCCCGGCATGGATGACCCGCACCCCGACCGCGGCGCCGACCCGGTCGACCTCCTCGCGCAGGGCGGGTTCGGTCACCATGGCCAAGACGCCGGCGGTGGAATGCACCGGCCCACCGTGCCGGGCGCGGTCGCGCTGCGCCAGTCACCGACCGGGTCGGGGGTGCGCGGCTGTGGATCGGCGTCCAACTGTGGATCAACCGGCGCAGCGCCCGAATCCGTGTTTCTGCAACACGTTCCAGCACGGCATTGGCTGAAACCGGCGAAGAATTTACTGGAGATAAGGGACGACCCCCGCCAGGGGGGGAGGAGGCGAGGGTCGTCGTGCATCAGCCCCGGGGGGTCGGACTGATACACCCTCGGACTAGGCCGAGTAATGCTCACTATACACACGACAACGCGGGCGAGCGCAAGTACTGCTTGCCACAGATAGCACGGCGCACCGGCGCTGCGGGGCGGTCGGCGCGGCCTTCGACACCCACCGTGAACTGCCATTTCCTACACAACGTCGCGACCCGGGACGCCGCCGCCCTATGCTGGATCGGTGACCGCCTCCGACTCGGGCGCCCCGCAGCAAAACCCCTTGCAAGCACCGGCAACCACCGGTGCGCCGACCCGCACGGCCGCCTTTTTCGATCTTGATAAGACGGTGATCGCCAAGTCCAGCACGCTGGCGTTCAGCAAACCCTTTTTCGACCAAGGACTGATTAGCCGCCGAACCGTACTCAAATCCAGCTACGCCCAATTCCTTTTCCTGCTATCCGGCGCCGACCACGATCAGATGGACCGGATGCGCACCCATCTGACCAATATGTGCACCGGCTGGGATGTGGAGCAGGTCAAGGCGATCGTCGCCGAAACCCTGGACGAGATCGTCACTCCGCTGGTGTTCGCCGAAGCCGCGGAGCTGATCGCCGACCACAAGCTGTGCGGCCGCGACGTCGTGGTGGTGTCGGCCTCCGGGGAGGAGATCGTCGCCCCGATCGCTCGCGCGCTGGGCGCCACCCACGCGATGGCCACCCGGATGGTGGTCGAAGACGGCAAGTACACCGGCGAGGTGGCCTTCTATTGCTTCGGGGAAGGCAAGGTGCAGGCCATCCGGGAACTGGCCGCGCGGGAGGGGTATCCGCTCGAACACTGCTACGCCTATTCCGATTCGATCACCGACCTGCCCATGCTGGAGGTCGTGGGCCACCCGGCCGCGGTGAATCCCGATCGGGCGCTGCGCAAGGAGGCGATGGCCCGGGACTGGCCGGTGCTCACCTTCTCGCGGCCGGTGTCGCTGCGGGACCGGTTGCCCGCCCCGTCCGGCGCCGCGGTGGCAACGACGGCGGTGGTGGGCGCCAGCGCGCTGGCCGCCGGGGCGCTCACCTACTCGCTGCTGCGCCGGTTCGCGTTCTGAGCCCCAGCAACCTCTGGCAGTCACGATCGGATCTCGCCTCGGCCACCGCCTCACAATTGGCCCTTGATGTGACTGTGGTCACGTAGTACAAAGGAACCACGGAAGCCCGGGGAGGCCAAGGTCGATCCGGAAGAGAAGGCTCGACCTCCCGAACCAGGCGACCTAGCACGGATCCCGGTACCCACGCGGAGCCACAGCCGCGAATATGGCAGAAGCGTTGCGGGCCTGCGTAATTGCGAAAAGCGGACGGATTCGGCGGCCCTTTGGGTGGGGTCGCAGCCGGGGCGCATCGCAAGATCGCCGAGGCCACCCACGCAACCCCTTGTTGCACGCTTGGTAACTGAGTTCCGTGCTAGCGGGCGGCGAGCCGTAATTTACGGAGCGTCGCCCGCTTTGCGTGTGCGGACTGGTCAGTGCGACGAGGTGTTGGCGGTCGACTCAGCAATCGACAACGCCTCGGTCGCCCCGTCCTTCAGCGCCCGGCAGCACAGCAGGATCCAGGCCGCCAGCCCGTCGGGGGTGCCGGTGGCAAACTCCCGCGCGGCGGCGCGGTAGTCGCCGGCGCGGCGCATCCAGGTCACCTCCGGCACCCCGAGCCCGTGCGGGTCCAGCCCGCTGGCCATGGTCACCAGTCGCGACACCGCACGCGCCACCACGCCGTCGGCGCTGCCGAACGGCGCCAGCGTCAGCAGTTCGCCGTGGGCGACGGCGGCCACCACCGGCGCCGGCGCCTGCGTCGCCCCGGTGACGATCTCGGCCAGCAACTCCAGCCGGGGCCCGACCTCGGCGTCGGCGCGGGGCCGGCCCAGCTTGTCCTCGTCGACCTGGTCGGCGGCGGCCAGCATGTGCAGCCGGGCCAGCGCCTGCAGCGGTGCGCGCCGCCACACCCCCACCAGGCTGGTCTCCCCACCCTCCAGCGCCTGCGTCACGCGCAGGGCGCCGGCAAAGACCGGATCGGCGGTGGCCGAGTCGTCCAGTTGCACCGGACCGCCGTCGAGCACCGACGACGCCCGGGCCGCACGCAGCGCGGCTTCGGCGGCGGTCACCGGCCAGCCGCGCAGGTTGGCCTTATGCCGGTGCGCCCGCCCCAGCGCGTCGCGCGCCTGGTCGCAGGCGGCGGCCACCCCGGGCAGGTCCAGCAGCGGCGCCAACGGGTCAGTGCTCATGCGCCGCTCCTCCTCATCGTTTGACTCTGCATCGTCGCCGGCGCGGCTCACGACCCCGCCACGATAGCCGCTCGGGCGGGGCGGCTACCGGCCGGAACCGTCCAGCCCGGGGACGGCGGCCAGCAGCTGGGCGGTGTAGTCGTGGGCCGGCGCGGTGAACACCGCCTCGGTCGGCGCGTGCTCGACGACCGTCCCGCCCCGCATCACCAGCACCTCGTCGGCGATCTGCCGGATGACGGCCAGGTCGTGGCTGATGAACAGGTACGCCAAGCCCAGACTGGCCTGCAGCTCGGCGAGCAGGTCCAGGATCTGGGCCTGCACCACGACGTCCAACGCCGAGACCGCTTCGTCGCAGACCAGCAGCTGCGGTTGCAGCGCCAACGCCCGGGCGATCGCGACCCGCTGGCGTTGCCCGCCGGACAGCTCCCGCGGCAACCGGTCCAGTACCGAGGCCGGCAGCGCCACCCGGTCGGCCAGCTCACGCACCGCGCGGTCCCGTTCCCGGCGGTCCCCGATCCGGTGAATGCGCAGCGGCTCCTCGATGATCCGAAACACCGAATACATCGGATCCAGGCTGCTGTAGGGGTTTTGGAACACCGGCTGCACCCGGCGCCGAAACGCCAGCACCGCCGCCCGGTCCAGTCCGGTGATCGGCTGGCCGTCGAAAACCACGGTCCCGGCGGTGGGCCGCAGCAGGCCCAGCACCATCCGCGCCAGGGTGGACTTGCCCGAACCGGATTCGCCGGCGATCGCCACGGTGGTGGCCCGCGCCAGCGTGAACGACACGTCGTCGACGGCCCGAAATTCGGTGCGCCGCCACGGTGGCCCGCCCGGATAGACCTTGGTCAGCCCGGTGACCGCCAACAGCGGCTGCCCGGTCTGCTCCGCCGCCGGCGGCCGGACCCGCACCACGCTGGGTCGCCGCGCCGCCAGCGACGGTGCCGCACGTACCAGTTTCCGGGTGTAGGGGTGCTGCGGCTCGGTCAAGACCCGCTGTGCGGGACCGGTTTCCACCACCATCCCGTCGTGCATCACGACCAGTTCCTCGGCCCGTTCGGCGGCCAGCGCCAGGTCGTGGGTGATCAGCAGCACCGCGGTGCCCAGTTCGCTGGTGAGCCGCTGCAGCCCGTCGAGCACCTGCCGCTGCACGGTGACATCCAGGGCCGAGGTGGGCTCGTCGGCGATCAGCAGCCGCGGTCGGCCGGCCAACCCGAGGGCGATCAGCGCACGCTGGCACATCCCGCCGGACAGCTGGTGCGGATACCGGTGCGCCTGGGTCGCCGGGTCGGGCATACCGGCCTCGGCGAGCAGGGCGACCGCGCGCTGCCGCACCGCGCGGCGGTCACCGACGGTGTTGGCGCGCAACGCCTGACGGAGCTGGAAGCCGACCTTCCACACCGGGTTGAGGTTGGTCATCGGGTCCTGCGGGACGAAACCGATGGCGGTACCCCGGATCGCCCGCAGCTGCCGCCGGTCCGCGCCGGTGAGGTCGACGCCGTCGAAGGTGATCGTGCCGCCGGTGACGCGGCCGCCCGGCGGCAGCAGCCCCAGGATCGCCGCCGCCGTGGTGGATTTGCCCGAACCCGACTCGCCGACCACCGCGACGGTCTGGCCGGCGGCCACGCTGAGCCGGGCGGCGCGGACCGCCGGGGGGCCGTCGCCGAACCGGACCTCCAGGTTGTCCACGGTCAGCAGCGCGGTCATGCGCGCCACGCCCGCGACGCCGGGTCCAGGGCGTCGCGCAGCGCGTCGCCCATCATCATGAAGGCCAGCACGGTGACCGCCAGCGCGCCGGCCGGGTAGAACAGCACCGTCGACCCCGACCGTAATCGGCTCTGCGCCAGGTTGATATCGCCGCCCCAGGACACCACCGACGGCGGCAGCCCCACCCCCAGGTAGGACAGCGTCGCCTCGGTGACGATAAACAATCCGAGCGCGATGCTGGCGACGGCGATCACCGGGCCGATCGCGTTGGGCACCACGTGCCGGGTCAGGGTGTGGAATCGCCCCAGCCCCAACGCCTCGGCGGCCAGCACATAGTCACTGGACCGCACCTCAAGCACCGCGCCGCGGGTGATCCGGGCCAGCTGCGGCCAGCCGAATAAGGCCAGGATGGCGATCACCGTCCACACCGTGCGGTGCGCCATGACCTGCATCAGCACAATGGCCGCCAACAACAGGGGGATGCCGAAGAACACGTCGGCGACCCGGGACACCGCCGTGTCGATCCAGCCGCCGTAGAAGCCGGCCAGCGCCCCCAGCGCGCCGCCGACAAGCAACACCGCCACGGTGGCGCCCACGCCCACGGTGATCGACGCCCGCGCGCCGTAGACGGTGCGGGCGTAGATGTCGTGGCCCTGCAGGTCGGTGCCGAACCAGTGCGCCGCCGACGGTCCGAGCATGCTCTGGTCGGGATCGGCGTAGCCGGGGTCGATCCCGGTGAACAGGCCCGGCACCAGCGCGGCGGTGACCACCAGCAGGATCAGCAGCCCGGCGACCACGAACTTGGGTCGCCGGCGCAGGCCGCGCCAGGTGTCCCGCCAAAAACCGGTGTGCGCCCGCTCAGCCATAACGGATCCGGGGGTCCAGGGCCGCGTACAGCAGGTCCACCATCAGGTTGGCGAGCAGATACACCAGCACCAGCACCGTCACGATCGCCACCACCGTCGGCGCCTCCTGCCGGATGACCGCCTGGTACAGGGCGCCGCCGACGCCGTGGATGTTGAAGATGCCCTCGGTGACCACCGCGCCGCCCAGCAGTGCGCCGAGGTCGGCGCCCAAAAACGTCACCACCGGGATCAGCGAGTTGCGCAGGATGTGCACGACGACCACCCGCGGCCGGGACAACCCGGCGGCGGTGGCGGTGCGCACATAGTCGGCGTGGGCGTTGGCGGCCACCGCCGACCGGGTCAGCCGCACCACGTAGGCGAACGACACCGCGCCGAGCACGAAACCCGGTAGCAGCAGGCGGCGCAACGTGGGCTGGTCACCGACCGTGGCCGGGGCGAGCCCGAGCTTGACCCCGAACACGAACTGGGCGATGAAGCCGAGCACGAAGATCGGCACGGCGATGAGGACCAGGCTGGTCAGCAGCACGCTGGCATCGAAGATGCCGCCGCGGCGCAGCCCGGCGATCACGCCCAGCCCGACGCCGAGGACCGCCTCCACGGTCAGCGCGACCAGGGCCAACCGGATCGTCACCGGAAACGCTTGCGCCAGCACCTCGCTGATCGGCAGACCGGAAAACGACTGGCCGAGGTCACCCCGGGTCAGGCCCTGCAGATACTTCAGGTACTGCAGCCAGAACGGGTCGTCGAGGTGATACTGGGCCCGCAGCTGGGCGGCGACCGCCGGGCTGACCGCCCGGTCCCCGCCCAGCGCGGCGATCGGGTCGCCGGGCAGCAGAAACACCAAACCGTAGATCAGCAGCGTCGCCCCGAAGAACACCGGGATCATCACCAGCAGCCGCCGGCCGAGGTAGCCGATCACCTCAGCCGTCCTTGACGATGCGCTCGTAGTCGGGCATGCCGTTCCAGGCGATCGTGACGTCGTGCACCGCCGTCGAGTGCCCGGCCGCGTTGGCGTAGTCCCACAGCGCGACAATGGGCATGTCATGCAACAGGATTCGCTGCGCGGAGTTGGTCAGCGCGTGCGCCTGGTCCAGGGTGGGCGCGGCCAGCGCGGTCTGCAGCGCCGCGTCGAACCGCGGATTCGAGTAGCCGATGTCGTTGGCGCCGGCACCGGTGACGAACAGCGGTTCGAGGAATTCCAGCAGCGAGGGATAGTCGCCCTGCCAGCCGGCGCGAAACGCGGTGCCGATGGTGTGCTCGCTGATCTGGGTGCGAAACCCCGCGAAGGTGGGTTGCGGCGCCCCGGCGGCGTCGATACCGAGGGTGTTTTTGATGCTGTTGGCCACCGCGTCCACCCATTCCTGATGCCCGCCGTCGGCGTTGTAGGCGATCAGGTACCGGCCGGACCACGGGGCGATGGTGTCGGCCTGCGCCCACAGTCGTCGGGCGCGTTGCGGGTCGTAGGCCAGGGCGTCGTTTCCGGGCAGGTTCGGGTCGAAGCCGGGCAACGATCGGGCGGTGAAGTCGCGCGCCGGGACCCGGGTGTCGGCGAAAATCCGGCGGCAGATCTGCGGCCGGTTGATCGCCGCCGACAGCGCCAGCCGACGCAGCCGGCCTTCCTCGCCGCCGAAATGCGGCAGCCGCAGCGGCGTGTCCAGGGTCTGGTTGATCGCCACCGGTCCGGTGATCGCGCGGTCGCCGAGTTCGCGACGGTAGGTCGGTAGCGCGCTGGGCGGCACGGTGTCGAGCACATCGAGGTTGCCGGCCAACAGGTCGGCGTAGGCGGTCTCCAGGTTGGCGTACAGAATGAACCGCAGCCCGCGGTTGTGGGCGACCCGGTTGCCGTGGTAGCCGGGGTTGGGCACCAGGTCGATTTTGACGTTGTGCTGCCAGGGGTGCGGTTGCGCGTCGTCCATCCGGTAGGGCCCGTTGCCGATCGGGCGGCGACCGAACGCGGCCATGTCGTCAAACGCGGCCCGCGGCAACGGGAAGAACGGCGTGGATCCCAGCCGCAGGGTGAAGTCGATGGTCGGGGCCTTGAGCCGCACCGTGAATTCGGTGTCGCTGACCACGTGCAGCCCCGACATCGTCTGCGCGGTCGGGGTCGGCGCGGCCAGCTGGTCGTAGCCGTCGATCGGGCTGAAGGAGCTCTGCTGCAGCTGGGCGTGGGTGGTCAGGGCGCCGTAGTTCCACGCGTCGACGAACGAGTGGGCCGTCACCGGCGACCCGTCGGTGAACGTCCAGCCGGGTTTGATGGTGATCCGGTAGTTGACGTTGTCGCTGGTCTCGATGGCCCGCGCGACCTCCAGCGCCGGGGCGCCGGCCGCGTCGTAGGACACCAACCCGGCGAACAGCCGCTCCAGGATCCGCGCCCCGTTGGTCTCGTTGGTGTTGGTGGGAATCAACGGATTCTGCGGCTCGCCGGCGTTGACCACAACCAGGTCGGTGTCGGTGCCGCCATTGCCGCAACCGGCCAGCGCTGCGAGCACCAGCAATCCGGCGGCCAGGGCCGCCGCGGCACGCTTCGCACGCATGCCAGCGACAGTAAGGGGTGCCGCGGTGGGCGTCGGGGGCGGCCGGCGACGACACGCCGTCGACGTTCGGCCGCGGTGATTAGGCTCGTGGCGTGACCGAGACGCATCCCGACGCGCCGTCGTCGTACCCGCCGCCCGCAGCGTTCGCCGCGCAGACCAACGCGGGTCCCGAGCTGTACCGGGCCGCCGAGCAGGACCGCCTGGCGTTTTGGGCCGATCAGGCCCGTCGGCTGTCCTGGGCGACGCCGTTCACCCAGGTGCTGGACTGGTCGGCGGCCCCGTTCGCGCGGTGGTTCGCCGACGGCACCCTCAACGTCGCCTACAACTGCGTGGACCGCCACGTCGAGGCCGGCCACGGCGACCGGGTGGCCATCCACTGGGAAGGCGAGCCGGTCGGGGATGCCCGCAGCCTGACCTACGCCGACCTGCAGGCCGAGGTGTCCCGGGCGGCCAACGCGTTGACCGAGTTGGGTGTGGTTGCCGGGGACCGGGTGGCGATCTACCTGCCGATGATCCCCGAGACCGTCATCGCGATGTTGGCCTGCGCGCGGCTGGGGGTGTTGCACAGTGTGGTGTTCGCCGGTTTCTCCGCGGCCGCGCTGCGGGCCCGGATCGACGATGCGCAGGCCAAGCTGGTGATCACCGCCGACGGGCAGTTCCGGCGCGGTGCCGCCGCCCCGCTGAAGGACGCCGCCGACGAGGCGGTGGCCGGCGCCGACACCGTGCAGCATGTGCTGGTGGTGCGCCGCACCGGCGGCGACGTGGCCTGGACGGCCGGCCGCGACCTGTGGTGGCACGACGTGGTCGGCGCGGCGTCGCCGCGGCACACCCCGGCGGCGTTCGACGCCGAGCATCCGCTGTTTTTGCTGTACACCTCGGGCACCACCGGCAAGCCGAAGGGCATCGTGCACACTTCCGGCGGCTACCTGACCCAGGCCGCCTACACCCACCACTACATCTTCGACGTCAAAGCGGACAGCGACGTGTTCTGGTGCACCGCCGACGTCGGCTGGGTCACCGGGCACACCTACGCCGTCTACGGCCCGCTGGCCAACGGGGTCACCGAGGTCCTCTATGAGGGCACCCCGGATTTCCCAGACGGTCACCGCCATTTCGATATCATCGAAAAATACGGCGTGACAACGTATTACACCGCACCCACGTTGATCCGGACGTTCATGAAGTGGGGCCGGGAGATCCCGGACAAACACGACCTGTCCAGCCTGCGGTTGCTGGGGTCGGTCGGTGAGCCGATCAACCCCGAGGCGTGGCGGTGGTACCGCACCGTGATCGGTGCCGGCACGACGCCGGTGGTCGACACCTGGTGGCAGACCGAGACCGGCGCGACGATGATCTCGCCGCTGCCCGGGCTCACCGCCACCAAGCCGGGCGCGGCGATGACGCCGCTGCCGGGGATTTCGGCGCGCATCGTCGACGACGACGGCAACCGGCTGGCGCCGGGCGGCGACCACGGTGAGCAGCCCAGCGGGTATCTGGTGCTGGACGAACCGTGGCCGGCGATGGCGCGCGGCATCTGGGGCGACCCGCAGCGTTTCGTGGACACCTACTGGTCCCGGTTCGCCGCGCAGGGTTGGTATTTCGCCGGCGACGGCGCCCGCTACGACGCCGACGGCGACATCTGGGTGCTGGGCCGCATCGACGACGTGATGAACGTGTCCGGGCACCGGATCTCCACCGCGGAGGTGGAGTCGGCGCTGGTCGGCCATTCCGGGGTGGCCGAGGCGGCGGTGGTCGGTGCCGCCGACGAGCAGACCGGGCAGGGGATCTGCGCGTTCGTGGTGCTGGAGAGCTCCCACGCCGAGCGGGGCGAGCAGATGGTCGACGAACTGCGCGCCCAGGTGGCTCGGGAGATCTCACCGATCGCCAAGCCGCGCGAGATCCACGTGGTGCCCGAGCTGCCCAAGACCCGCAGCGGCAAGATCATGCGCCGGCTGCTGCGCGATGTGGCCGACGGCCGCGAGCTCGGGGATACCTCGACGCTGCTGGATCCCGGTGTGTTCGAGGCGATCCGGGCCGCCAAGTAGGGTTGCCGCCTTTGCCGCCCTGGCCGCCGAGTGTGCGGTGTCATACGCAAAGCGCGGGTGCAGGCGGATCAAACCGCACATTCGGTGCGCGGACGAGAGTCGGTGCGGGGCCGGGAAACCCTAGGCCGGGATGGGCACGAAGCCGGCGCCGGGCCGGTTTTTGCTGTTGACGTCGTCGATGACGGCGTTGATCGACATCACCACCGCCGGGGTGTGCAGCGGGATGTACTTGACCACGCAGGTCGGCAGCGCATCGCTGAACGCGCCGTGGATCATGCCGACCAGCATGTTGTTGACGGTGACCGGCCCCCCGGAGTCGCCGGGCTGGCCGCACACCTGCATGACGATCGTGCCCGGGTCTTGCCCGGGCCCCCAGGTGACGCCGCACGAGTTGCCGGTGGTGCGGCCCTGTTTGCAGGCCACCTGGCCGAACGCCGGATCCGGGCCGATGCCGTTGATCGCGAACCCGTCGAAGTTGGCCACCGGGTTCACCTTGGCCGGATCGAACCGGATCACCGCGTAGTCCAGGTTGTCGTTGCCGGCCACCATGGTGCCCACCGGGCCGTTGCCCTCGGCGCCCTCGGCGGCGACCGAAGCGCCGGGCCCACCGCAGTGCGCGGACGTGAAACCGATCAGGGCGCCGGTGTTGTCGTGGCCGATCGTGGTCAGCGTGCACAGCGTGTCGACGTCGACGACGATTCCGGCGCCACCGCCGAGCGCCACCTTGTTATCGGCGGCGCGGGCCGGCCCGGTGGGCCAGCCCGGCGCCGCCACCGCGGCTAGGGCCACCAGTGCGGCGGCAGCGCGAAGCGCCCAGCGGTGTGCGATCTGCAATGCCCTGACTCCCGTCAACGAGGCCGACCCGGGTACTAGCGCGCAGTCTAGCCTGACCACAGAAGCAACAGGCGTCGCTTGCTCGGGCCTCACCGTGGTTAGCCTCGTGCGGCCCGGCACCGCATGGCAACATAACCCGCGAGGACAGCGAACCGGGAGGACCGTGGAGTGAGCAAGGCTTCAAGCAACGCCGACCGCAAGAACGGGGTGCCGGGCACCCTGACCGCGATCCCCCTGGTCGACCCGCATGCCGTCGCCGGTGACCCCTCGCTCGGTGATCTGGTCAAGGAGGCGACGACCCAGGTGTCGACGCTGGTGCGCGCCGAAGTCGAGCTCGCCCGCGCCGAGATCACCCGCGACGTCAAGAAGGGGTTGACCGGCAGCGTCTTTTTCATCGCCGCGCTGGTGGTGCTGTTTTACTCCACCTTCTTTTTCTTCTTCTTTCTCGCCGAACTGCTCGACACCTGGCTGTGGCGCTGGGTGGCGTTCGCCATCGTGTTCGGCATCATGGTGCTGGTCACCGGGGCACTGGCGGTGTTCGGATACCTGAAGGTGCGCCGGATCCGGGGCCCGCGGGAGACGATCGCGTCGGTCAAGGAGACCCGCACCGCGTTGCGCCCGGACCACACCAAGCCCGCCACGCCCGCCCAGGCCGCGGTCGAGGGGCGGGCGCCCACCGATCCGTCGGGCTGGTAGATGGCAGCACCGGACCCGTCGATCACCCGCATCGACGGGCCGTGGCGGCATCTGGACATCCACGCCAACGGAATTCGGTTCCACGTCGTCGAGGCGGCGAACCCGCACGGCGCACCGCCGCCGCCCACCCAACCGCTGGTCATCCTGCTGCACGGGTTCGGCTCGTTCTGGTGGTCGTGGCGGCATCAGCTGCGCGGGCTGGCAAACGCGCGGGTGGTGGCGGTCGACCTGCGGGGCTACGGCGGCAGCGACAAGCCGCCCCGCGGCTATGACGGCTGGACGCTGGCCGGGGACACCGCCGGGTTGATCCGCGCCCTCGGGCACTCGTCGGCGACCCTGGTCGGGCACGCCGACGGGGGTCTGGTGTGCTGGGCCACCGCACTGCTGCACCCGCGGCTGGTCCGGGCCATCGCGGTGATCAGCTCACCGCATCCGGCGGCGTTACGCGCCTCCATGCTGGCCCGGCGTGATCAGCGTCGGGCCCTGCTGCCCTCGCTGTTGCGCTACCAGCTGCCGATGTGGCCCGAACACGTGCTGACCCGCGCCGACGCCGCCGAGATCGAACGGTTGGTGCGGAGCCGCTCCACCGCCAAATGGCAGGCCAGTGAAGACTTCTGCGAAACCGTCGGTCATCTGCGGCGGGCCATCCAGATACCGTCGGCCGCGCACTGCGCCCTGGAATATCAGCGCTGGGCGGTGCGCAGCCAGCTGCGCGACGAGGGCCGCCGGTTCATGAAGGCGATGAAGCGCGGCGTGGCCATCCCGTTACTGCACGTGCACGGGGACGCCGACCCGTACGTGCTGGCCGACCCGGTCGACCGCACCCGGCGCTACGCGCCGCACGGACGCTACGTATCCGTCGCCGGCGCAGGGCATTTCAGCCACGAAGAGGAACCCGAGCAGGTCAACGCGCAGCTATCCCGGTTTTTGCAGCGGGTGCACCACGGGCTCAGCTGACACAGGTCTCGGTGGACACCGGCGTGGTGTCACCGATCTTGGTCAACTGCCGGGCCACCTCTTTGGCGGTCAACACGAAACCGGTGTCGTTGTCGTCGACGGCGGCGCCGAACACCACGCCCAACACCTTGCCGTGGACATCGATCAGCGGCCCGCCGGAATTGCCTTGCCGCACCGTGCCGCGGATCGTGTACACCTCCCGGGTGACCGTCGCATTGCGGTAGATGTCGGGACCGTTGAGTTCGATGATCTCCCGGATCCGGGCCGGGGTGGCTTCGAAGCCGCCGCCGCCGGGATAGCCCAGCACGATGGCGTCGGTGTCCGATCGCGCCGGCGAGTCGACGAACGCCAGCGGCGACAGCGGCAGATCGGGCACCGCGAGGATCGAGATGTCGGCCTCGGGGTCGAAGGACACCACCGTCGCATCGTAGGGTTTGCCCTCGGCTTCCACCGTGACGCTGTTGGAGCCCGCCACCACGTGGGCGTTGGTCATCACCCGACTGGGCGCGACCACAAACCCGGTGCCCTCCAACACCTTCTGGCAGCTGGTCGCCACGCCGCGGATCTTGACCACGCTCGGTTCGGTGGCCGTCACCACCGGGTTGTCGGACAGCGCCGCATCCGGTGCATCCACGGCCACGATCGGGGTGCGGCTGAACGGCTCCAACACGTCGGGCAGCCCGGAGTTGTCCAGCAGCGCCGACACCCGCTTCGGCACGGTTTTCAGCCAGGGCGGTGCGACGTCGTTGACCTCCGCCAACACCCGCGAACCACGCACCGCGGCGGCCAAGCTCGGCTGATCCGACGAGGTCAACGGCGTCGCCAGCAGCCAGGCCGCCACCAGCACCACCACCAGCTGCAGCGCCACCCCGATCAGCGAGTCCAGGCCACGCACGGCGCGGCTGTGGATCGCGCCGCGGACCGCCCGGCCCAGCACCACCCCGGCAACCTCGCCGACCACCACCATGGACAGGATCAAGAACAAGGCGGCGAACAACTTGGGCCGGGCCCCGGTGATGTGGCTGACCAAATGCGGGGCCAGCAGCACGCCCGCGACCGCGCCCAGCGCCACGCCGACGAACGACAACACCGAGCCCAGTGCGCCGGAGCGCCAGCCCGAGACCGCCGCCACGAACGCGACCGCCAGCACCGCGATATCCAGCCACTGTGACGAGGTCATCGTCGTGTACCGCCTCCGTTGTCGACCAGCGCCATCGCCGCGTCCAGTTCGCGGACGTCGGCGGTGTCCCAGGGCTGCGCCCAGCCGGCCACGTCCAGCATCGCGGAGATCACCTGACCGGTGAAGCCCCACACCAGCATCTCGTTGAGCAGGAACGCCGGCCCGGCCCAGCGGTGGCCGTGCGCGCGGCGGTACACCATCAGGCGGTTCTCCGGATTGATGAACGCGCGCACCGGGACCCGCGCCACGATCGCGGTCTCGGCTTCGTCGACGACGGTCACCGGACCCGGATCGGGCGAGTAGGCCAGCACCGGTACGACGTGGAACCCCGACGGCGCGATGAACGTCCGTTCCATCGTCGCCAGCGGATGCAGCCGGGCCGGGTCGACGCCGGTTTCCTCGCGGGCCTCCCGCAGCGCGGTGGCCACCGGGCCGTTGTCGTCGGGGTCGGACGCGCCGCCGGGGAACGCGGCCTGACCGGCGTGATGGCGCAGGGTGGAGGCCCGCACGGTGACCAGCAGGTCGGCCTCGTCGGGAACACCGGCCGACGACTCGGGGCCGGAAAACAGCACCAGCACCGCCGCGTCGCGTCCGTTGCGGCGCAGTGCCGCGGTGGCTTTGGCCGCGGTCACCAGCGCCAGCACATCGGCGGGCAGCCGGCGCCGGTAGGCGGCCGGGATCTGCCCCACGTTGTCGACCAGCGGGCGCAGCCAGGCGGGGCTGACACCCGGGGTCAGCGCAACCGCCGGGGACGCGTTGGGCCCCGAGTGCGGGGGCGTACCACCAGCGCTCACCGACGCCTCACCTTTCCCATCACGCCTGGCCACCGACCGCGGCTGCGATCTCGTCAGCGCTGGCGAATGCTCGCGGCAGGACCTGCGCAACCGTACCGTCCGCCGCCAACACCACTGTCGCGGGCATCACATTAGGGACCCGCAGCGCTGCGGCGACCCGACGCTGGCCGTCCTGCAGGGTCGGCAGCCGCACCCCCAGCTCCGCCAGCCGCAGCAAGCCGGCGGTCTCGTTCTCGTCCTGATGCACCGTCAGCACCGTCACGCCGGGACCGGCGCGGCGTTGATATTCGGCCATCGCGGGCAGCTCGGCCCGGCACGGCTGGCACCAGTACGCCCACAGATTCAGCACCACCCGTCGGCCGGCCACCGCCCGGCCGACGTCGACCGGCGCGCCGTCGGCCGCGCATTCGACGACCACCGCGTGCAGCGGGCCCGGCCCGTCGGTGTCCGCGCCGGTGGGGCAGGGCGGCAAGGCGGCGCGCCGGCGGGGTTCGCGCAGCGCCGCCTCGGTGTCGGCGTCGCGGTGTTCGCGGTCGGCCGCCGTCGGCGCCGGCGCCCCGGGCCAGGGGCTGGTGTCGCGCAGGGCCAGCAGCAGCGCGGCGATCAGCGCGGCGATCACGGCGATCACCGCGAGAGTCCAGCGGGTTGAGGTGCTCACGGGCGCGCAGCCGCCGCGCTACAGCCCGGCCAGGGCCAGCAGATGCTCGGTCTCCGGGCCTTTGACCAGGGCCGCGGCGATCAGCGGGTCGGTGGGGCCCAGCCCGAACGACGGGCAGTCGCGGGCCAGCACGCACACCCCGCAGGCCGGTTTGCGGGCATGGCAGACCCGGCGGCCGTGGAAGATCACCCGGTGGCTGAGCAGCGTCCACTGGTTACGTTCGATGAGTTCGCCGACGGCGTGTTCGACCTTGACCGGGTCCTCCTCGGCGGTCCACCGCCAGCGCCGCACCAGCCGCCCGAAGTGGGTGTCGACGGTGATGCCGGGGACATCGAAGGCATTGCCGAGGATGACGTTGGCGGTTTTGCGGCCCACCCCGGGCAGGGTGACCAGCTCGGCCATGGTGGCCGGCACCTCCCCGTCGAACCGTTCCACCAAAGCTTGCCCGAGGCCGATCAGCGAGGTTGCCTTGTTACGGAAGAAACCGGTGGGGCGGATGAGGTCTTCGAGCTCGGCGCGGTTGGCCTGGGCGTAGTCCAGCGCGGTCCGATAGCGGGCGAACAGCGCCGGGGTGGTCAGGTTGACGCGCTTATCGGTGCTCTGCGCCGACAGGATGGTGGCCACCGTCAACTCGAGCGGCGTGGTGAAGTCCAGCTCGCAACGCACTTCCGGAAACGCTTGCGCCAGTGCGCGATTCATCCGACGGGCCCGGCGCACCAACCCGATGCGGGTCTCTTCGGCCCACCGCCGGGCCAGTTTGTCGCCCGAGGCGGCGGGCGCCGATCGAGCACCGGAGGAAGGCTTGGCCACGGTCACCTACGACAGGGTACTAATTCGTGATCTCAGCGAGACCTTCCCCGTGTTTACTTGCTCCTTGTGTCTTGGTTGCTAGTGGCCGTCATCCCGGGGTTGCTGATGCTGGCCGCCATCGGACTGGAACGGCTGGAAACCGGCCTCAACGACGACACCGTCACGGCGGCCGACGTCGCGGAATTTCTCGACCAGGCCGAGGCCGACGAGGTGGGCACCCTGGCCCGCGACGGGATGCCCGAAGCGCTCGAGTGCTTCCAGCGGCGCCGCCTCGAGCAACTCGACACCACCCTGGACTGGATCCCCCCGGTGTCCCCGCCGCCGGCGGTCGGGCTCGGGGTGCCGGCCCGGCGGCAGATACATTCACGGGCAAATCCGCAGTTTCGGCCGACTAAACAGGCCAATCGTGTGTAGCGTTGGCACGTCGGTCCGGGCCTACCTCTAGACTTAGATTCGCTAACCTATGTAGGGGTTGGCATGCGAGTTTTCACACATCAGAAGAGCACTTAAGGGGCAACGTGGACGAGATCCTGGCGAGGGCCGGAATCTTCCAGGGGGTTGAACCCAGCGCCGTCGCCGCGCTGACCAAGCAATTGCAACCCGTCGACTTCCCACGCGGACACACGGTGTTCGCCGAAGGGGAACCGGGCGACCGGCTGTACATCATCATTTCCGGCAAGGTGAAGATCGGCCGCCGCTCCCCGGACGGCCGGGAGAATCTGCTGACCATCATGGGCCCGTCGGACATGTTCGGCGAGTTGTCGATCTTCGACCCCGGCCCGCGGACCTCCAGCGCGACCACGATCACCGAGGTGCGCGCGGTGTCGATGGACCGCGACGCGCTGCGGGCGTGGATCGCCGACCGCCCGGAGATCGCCGAGCAGCTGCTGCGGGTGTTGGCGCGCCGGCTGCGGCGCACCAACAACAACCTCGCCGACCTGATCTTCACCGACGTGCCCGGCCGGGTCGCCAAGCAGTTGCTGCAGCTGGCGCAGCGGTTCGGCACCCAGGAGGGCGGCGCCCTGCGGGTCACCCACGACCTCACCCAGGAGGAGATCGCGCAGCTGGTGGGCGCCTCGCGGGAGACGGTGAACAAGGCGCTGGCCGACTTCGCCCACCGCGGGTGGATCCGGCTGGAGGGCAAGAGCGTGCTGATCTCCGACTCCGAGCGGTTGGCCCGCCGGGCCCGCTAGTTCGCTACGCCCCAGCTACGCCGCGCTACGCCGCGAGCGTGCGCAAACGTACGCCAAAACGCCCAGAATTTGGCATTTTGTGCACGTTCGCGCCCTAGATCGGCGCACCCTAGTGGGCGCGCAGGTAGTCCAGCTGGGCCTGCACCGACCATTCCGCGGCGCCCCACAGCTCCTCGTCGACGTCGACGTAGACGTGTTCGACGATCTGGCGGGCGGTGGCGTCCTCGCCGAGTTCGGTCAGCGCCGAGCGCACCTGGTTCAGCCGCTGCTCGCGGTGCGCCAGGTATCCCGACGCAACGGCGTCCAGGTTGGGCAGCTCCGGCCCGTGACCGGGCAGCACCATCCGGGGGCCCATGCCGCGCAGCCGGCGCAGCGACTCCAGATAGTCGCCCAGGCTGCCGTCCTCGGTGTCGATGACGGTGGTGCCGCGGCCCAGCACGGTGTCCGCGGTCAGCACCGCGTCGTCCAGGACGAACGACAGCGAGTCGGCGGTGTGCCCCGGGGTGGCCATCACCGTGATCCGTAGCCCGGCGGCGTCGATCACCTCGCCGTCGGTCAGCGGCCCGCCGAGGCCGCGCAGGAATCCGCTGCCCACCGCGCGCACGGTGGCGCCGGTGGCGTCGACCAGCTTGTCGATGCCGTCGGTGTGGTCGAAATGCCGGTGGCTGATCAGCACCAGCGCCACCCGGCCGACCTCGGCGACCCGCGCGATGTGCTCGGCGTCGTCGGGGCCGGGATCGATGATCACCACCTCGTCGCTGCCCGGCCCGCGCAGCACCCAGGTGTTGGTGCCGTCCAGCGTCATCAACCCGGGGTTGTCGGCCAGCACCACCGAGGCGGTGGCGGTGACCGGCCGCAGCCGGCCGTAGGCGGGGTGGGACAGCGCCACCTACCGACCGCCCGCGACTTCCACGACCAATTCGACTTCGACCGGCGCGTCCAGCGGCAGCTCGGCCACCCCCACCGCGGACCGCGCGTGCGCGCCGCTGTCGCCGAACACCTCGCCCAGCAGGTCCGACGCGCCGTTGATCACCCCCGGCTGGCCGTGGAATCCGGGCGCCGACGCCACGAACCCGACCACCTTGACCACCCGGGTCACCGCGTCGATCCCGACCAGCGCGTCGACCGCGGCCAACGCGTTGAGCGCACAGGTGCGCGCCAGCGCCGCGCCCTGCTCGGGGCTGATCTGGGCGCCGACCTTGCCGGTGCCGGCGAGTTTGCCGGCCTCCATCGGCAGCTGGCCGGAGGTGTAGACGAGGTTGCCGGTCCGCACCGCCGGAACGTAGGACGCCAGCGGCGTCACCACCGGCGGCAGCTCCAGGCCGAGCTCGGCCAGCCGGGCCGACGCGGTCATTTCGGGCGTTTGAGGTAGGCCACCAGTTGCTCACCGGTCGGGCCGGGCATCACCGTGACCAGCTCCCAGCCGTCCTCGCCCCACTGGTCGAGGATCTGCTTGGTCGCATGGGTCAGCAGGGGAACGGTCGCGTACTCCCACGTGGTCCGTTGGCTCATAACGTGAGCTTATCGGTAAGCCCGCGACGGCCTTGGCGCCCGGCAATGGTGCGCGCGGCGGAGCGCGCGAGGAGGAGCCGGGCAATACCGTTAGCATGCAGTGGTGGCACCCACACCGAGCGGCGACAGCGCTATTGGCTGGCCGTCGCGTTTGTCCAAGGCCCGCCTGCATTTCATCACCGGCAAAGGCGGTACCGGCAAGTCGACGGTCGCGGCCGCGCTGGCGCTGGCGCTGGCCGCCGGCGGCCGCAAGGTCCTGTTGGTGGAAGTCGAAGGGCGCCAAGGCATTGCGCAGCTCTTCGACGTCCCCCCGTTGCCGTATCAGGAGCTGAAGATCGCCACCGCCGACGGCGGCGGCCAGGTCAACGCGCTGGCGATCGATATCGAGGCGGCGTTCCTGGAATACCTCGACATGTTCTACAACCTGGGCATCGCCGGGCGCGCGATGCGCCGGATCGGGGCCATCGAGTTCGCCACCACGATCGCCCCGGGCCTGCGCGACGTGCTGCTGACCGGCAAGATCAAGGAAGCCGTCATCCGCCTGGACAAGGGCGCCAAGAACAAAAAGCCGGTGTATGACGCGGTGGTCGTCGATGCGCCGCCCACCGGCCGCATCGCGCGCTTCCTGGACGTCACCAAGGCGGTGTCCGAGCTGGCCAAGGGCGGCCCGGTGCACTCCCAGGCCGACGGCGTGGTCAAGCTGCTGCACTCCGATCAGACCGCGGTGCACCTGGTGACGCTGCTGGAGGCGCTGCCGATGCAGGAGACCATGGAGGCGATCGACGAGCTCAACGAGCTGCAGTTGCCGATCGGCAGCGTCATCGTCAACCGCAACATCCCGGCCTATCTGGCCGCCGACGACCTGGCGAAGGCCGCCGAGGGGGTGGTCGACGCCGACGCGGTGCGGGCCGGGCTCACCGCGGCCGGGATCACGTTGACCGACAGCGACTTCGCCGGCCTGCTGACCGAGACGATCCAGCACGCCACCCGGATCACCGCCCGCGCCGAGACCGCCGAGCAGCTGGAGCAGCTGCACGTGCCGCGGTTGGAGCTGCCCATGATCGCCGACGGCGTCGACCTCGGCAGCCTTTATGAGCTCTCCGAAATACTTGCCCAGCAGGGGGTTCGATGAGTCACAACCCGACCAGCAAGCCACCGGCCCTGGACATCGGCGCGATCCTGTCCGACACCAGCAACCGGGTGGTGGTGTGCTGCGGCGCCGGCGGGGTGGGCAAGACCACCACGGCCGCGTCGATGGCGCTGCGGGCCGCCGAATACGGCCGCACGGTGGTGGTGCTCACCATCGACCCGGCAAAGCGGCTGGCGCAGGCGTTGGGCATCAACGACCTTGGCAACACCCCGCAACGGGTGCCGCTGCCCGACGAGGTGCCCGGCGAGCTGTACGCGATGATGCTCGACATGCGCCGCACCTTCGACGAGATGGTGATGCAATACTCCGGACCCGAACGCGCACAAGCGATTCTGGACAATCAGTTCTATCAGACGGTGGCCACCTCACTCGCCGGTACGCAGGAGTACATGGCCATGGAGAAGCTGGGTCAACTACTGGGCGAAGACCGGTGGGACCTGGTGGTGGTGGACACCCCGCCGTCCCGCAACGCGCTGGACTTCCTGGACGCGCCCAAGCGGCTGGGCAGCTTCATGGACAGCCGGCTGTGGAAGCTGCTGCTGGGTCCCGGGCGCGGCATCGGGCGGCTGGTGACCGGCGCGGTGGGGTTGGCGATGAAGGCGCTGTCGACCGTGCTGGGATCCCAGATGCTGTCCGACGCCGCGGGTTTCGTGCAGTCGCTGGACGCCACCTTCGGCGGGTTCCGGGAAAAGGCGGACCGCACCTACGACCTGCTCAAGCGGCGCGGCACCCAGTTCGTCGTGGTGTCGGCGGCCGAGCCGGACGCGCTGCGCGAGGCGTCGTTCTTCGTCGACCGGCTGTCGCAGGAACGGATGCCGCTGGCCGGCTTGATCCTCAACCGCACCCACCCGCTGCTGTGCAATCTGCCGGTGGAGCGCGCCATCGACGGCATCGAGACCCTGCAGGGCGAGGCGGACACCGACGATGCCACGACGCTGACCGCCGCGGTGTTGCAGATTCACGCCAACCGCGGTTCGACCGCCAAGCGGGAGGTCCGGCTGCTGTCCCGGTTCACCGGGGCCAATCCCCACGTCGCGATCGTCGGGGTGCCCTCGCTGCCGTTCGACGTCTCCGATCTGGAGGCGCTGCGCGCGATCGCCGACCAGTTGACGTCGACCGCCGGCTGAGGACTCGACGCGCACCGACGCCCGCGAGGCGGCGTCGCGCGGACATTTCCGCGACGGGGTGGCTCTCGGTGCTAGAACCTCAGCAGAGTTAGCCAGCGCTGCGGTGCTTGCGCTGTACAGCGAAGAAGTCGGCCCACGAGACGACCTCGGGGTGCTGCTTGAGCAGGGCGCGACGCTGGCGTTCGGTCATCCCGCCCCACACCCCGAACTCGACGCGGTTATCCAGCGCGTCGGCGCCACACTCCAGGATCACCGGGCAGTGCCGGCAGATCACCGCGGCCTTGCGCTGGGCGGCGCCGCGGACAAACAGTTCATCGGGGTCAGTAGTTCGACACAGGGCCTTGGACACCCAGGCGATCCGGGTCTCGGCCTCGGCGCTCTGGACTGCAGTGCGAGTGGTTGCTGTGGTTGTCCTTCGCGCCATGGGCCGTGTAGCTGACACCAGCGATCCTTCCTCCTGGCCGCCGCACGGGCGGCTTCCCCTACTCCGGCGCAGACGCTGGATGCGATCTACGCCACATTGCGCAGGTCAGTGTTACCTGAGTCGCACTGTGTGTCTAAGTTAGGTGGTCAGCTCGCATTTGCGCAACAGTTTCAAAGCCCCTTTTTTGGGACGGGCGTCCCGTCCGATCATGATGGCGGCCCCGGGCAGCGGCGATCCGCCGTGAGCGGCGCGGTTATCTGGTAACGCCGCGGAAAATTTCGTCGACGCTCTGTTCGGGGTCATCTCTGGGGTGCCGCTGGTGGCGTCGCTACTGTGGTACCCATGTCGGAGCGCCCCCCGGCCGGACTCACGGTGATCAAGCTGGCCGGGTGCTGCCTGCTTGCCGGCGTCCTCGTCGCAGCTTTGCTCTTTCCGGCCGTCGGCGGGGTCGGGCTGATGTCCAACCGGGCCTCGGACGTGGTGGCCAACGGCTCGGCCCAACTGCTGCAGGGCGAGGTGCCCGCGGTGACCACGATGGTCGACGCCAAGGGCAACACGATCGCCTGGCTGTACTCGCAACGCCGCTTCGAGGTGCCCGGCGACAAAATCGCCAACACCATGAAGCTGGCAATCGTCTCGATCGAGGACAAACGGTTTGCCGAGCACAGCGGGGTGGACTGGAAAGGCACGCTGACCGGGCTGGCCGGGTACGCCTCCGGCGACGCCGACACCCGGGGCGGGTCGACGATCGAGCAGCAGTATGTGAAGAACTACCAGTTGTTGGTCACCGCGCAGACCGATGCCGAGAAACGGGCGGCCATCGAAACCACCCCGGCGCGCAAGCTGCGCGAGATCCGGATGGCGCTGACCCTGGACAAGACACTGAAAAAGCCGGAGATCCTGACCCGCTACCTGAACCTGGTCTCGTTCGGCAACAACGCGTTCGGCATCCAGGACGCCGCGCAGACCTATTTCGGGGTGGACGCCGCCGAGCTGAACTGGCAGCAGGCCGCGCTGTTGGCCGGGATGGTGCAGTCCACCAGCGCGCTCAACCCCTACACCAACCCCGAGGGCGCGCTGGCCCGGCGAAACGTGGTGCTCGACACCATGATCGAAAATCAGGCCGGGCCGGTCAACGAGTTGCAGGCCGCCAAAGCGGAGCCGCTGGGCATCCTGCCGCAGCCCAACGAGCTGCCCCGCGGCTGCATCGCGGCCGGCGACCGCGCCTTCTTCTGTGATTACGTGCAGGAATACTTGGCCCGGGCCGGGATCAGCAAGGAGCAGGTGGCCCGCGGCGGTTACCTGATCCGCACCACGTTGGATCCCGACGTGCAGATCCCGGTCAAAGCCGCCGTCGACCAATTCGCCAGCCCGACCCTGGAGGGCGTGGCCAGCGTGATGAGCGTGATCAAGCCGGGCAAGACCAGCCACCAGGTGCTGGCGATGGCCAGCAACCGCACCTACGGGCTGAACAGCGACCTCGGCGAAACCATGCGGCCGCAGCCGTTCTCGCTGGTCGGTGACGGCGCCGGGTCGGTGTTCAAGATCTTCACCACCGCGGCGGCCCTGGAAATGGGGATGGGCATCAACGCCCAACTCGAGGTCCCGCCCCGCTTCCAGGCCAAGGGCATGGGTAGCGGCGGCGCCAAGGGCTGCCCGAAAGAGACCTGGTGCGTGATCAACGCCGGCAACTACCGATCGCCGCTGAGCGTGACCGACGCGTTGGCCACCTCGCCCAACACCGCCTTCGCCAAACTGATTTCGCAGGTCGGGGTACCGCGCACGGTGGACATGGCGGTCAAACTGGGGCTGCGCTCCTACACCGACCCGGGCACCGCCCGCGACTACGACCCGGACAGCGACGAGAGCCTGGCCGACTTCGTCAAACGGCAGAACATCGGGTCGTTCACCCTGGGCCCGATCGAGGTGAACGCGCTGGAGCTGTCCAACGTGGCGGCCACGCTGGGCTCCGGTGGGGTGTGGTGCCCGCCCAGCCCGATCGACAAGCTGATCGACCGCAACGGCAACGAGGTTGCGGTGACCACCGAAACCTGTGATCAGGTGGTGCCGCAGGGGTTGGCGAACACGCTGGCCAACGCGCTCAGCAAGGACGCCCTGGGCGGCGGAACCGCGTCCGGCGCGGCCGGTTCGGCGGGCTGGGACCTGCCGGTGTCGGGTAAGACCGGCACCACCGAGGCGCATCGGTCCTCCAGCTTCGTCGGCTTCACCAGCCACTACGCGGCCGCCAACTACGTCTATGACGACTCCAGCACACCGACGGACCTGTGCTCGTTCCCGCTGCGGCACTGCGGTGACGGCGACCTGTTCGGCGGTAACGAACCGGCCCGCACCTGGTTCACCGCGATGAAGCCGATCGCCAACAGCTTCGGTGAGGTGAAACTGCCGCCGACCGATCCGCGGTACGTGGAGGGCGGCCCGAATTCGAAGGTGCCCAGCGTCACCGGCCTGGAGGTGGACCAGGCCCGGCAACGCCTGACCGAGGCCGGTTTCCAGGTCGCCGATCAGCCCAGCTGGGTCAACAGCAGCTCCAAGTCCGGCACGGTGGTCGGCACGGCGCCCAACGGCCAGACTATTCCGGGATCGATCATCACCATCGAGGTCAGCAACGGCATCCCGCCGCCACCGCCCCCGCCGCCGATCAACTTCCCGGCGCCGGAGATGACGGTCGTGGAGATCCCCGGGCTGCCGCCGATCACGGCTGT
>NZ_MLQM01000070.1:0-23987 GCF_001854525.1 Mycobacterium talmoniae | reverse complement strand
GTGGTGGCCGCACCGGGGCGCCGGACCACCAGCGCCGCAGCCGGGGCGCGCGGCCCGGCGCCCGGTAACCCGCCCGCTGACCGACCAACCACCCGGTTGGTATATCTTCGGGGGAGGTTCGTTGCCCATTTCCGCACACCCCGGAGGCCAGATGACCAGCGCCGTCAAATACCAGCGCACCCTGTTCGAGCCGGAGCACGAGCTGTTCCGCGAGTCGTATCGCGCGTTCTTGGAGCGCCACGTCGCGCCGCACCACGAGGAGTGGGAGAAGGCCAAGATCGTCGACCGCGGCGTCTGGCTGGAGGCCGGTAAGCAGGGCTTTTTGGGGATGGCGGTGCCCGAGGAGTACGGCGGCGGCGGCAACCCCGACTTCCGCTACAACACGATCATCACCGAGGAAACCACCGCCGGTCGTTACAGCGGCATCGGGTTCAGCCTGCACAACGACGTCTGCGCGCCCTACCTGCTAGAACTGTGCAACGAGGAGCAGAAGCAGCGCTGGCTGCCGAAGTTCTGCACCGGCGAACTGATCACCGCGATCGCGATGACCGAGCCCGGAACGGGCAGCGACCTGCAGGGCATCAAGACCCGGGCGGTCAAACAGGGCGACCACTACGTTCTCAACGGCTCGAAGACCTTCATCACCAACGGCATCAACTCCGACCTGGTGATCGTGGTCGCCCAGACCGACCCGGAGAAGGGTGCCCAGGGCTTCAGCCTGCTGGTGGTCGAGCGCGGCATGGAGGGCTTCGAACGCGGCCGGCACCTGGACAAGATCGGTCTGGACGCCCAGGACACCGCCGAACTGTCCTTCACCGACGTGCACGTGCCGGTCGAGAACCTGCTCGGCCAGGAGGGCATGGGCTTCATCTACCTGATGCAGAACCTGCCGCAGGAACGGATCTCGATCGCGATCATGGCCGCCGCCGCGATGGAGAAGGTGCTCGAGGACACCATCCAATACACCAAGGAGCGCAAGGCTTTCGGCAAGCCGATCGGCAGCTTCCAAAACAGCCGGTTCGTGCTGGCCGAGCTGGCCACCGAGGCCACCGTGGTGCGGATGATGGTCGACGAGTTCATCCGGCTGCACCTGGACAAGCAGCTGACGGTGGAGCAGGCCGCCATGGCCAAGTGGTACACCACCGAGAAGCAGGTGTCGCTGATCGACCGGTGTCTGCAGCTGCACGGCGGCTACGGCTACATGCGCGAATACGGGGTCGCTCGGGCCTTCCTGGACTCCCGGGTGCAGACCATCTACGGCGGCACCACCGAAATCATGAAGGAGATCATCGGGCGCAGCCTCGGCGTATAGGGGCTGGCGCACGTCGACGTCGCTGGGGTGGATCGCCATCGGGATCCTCCCCAGCGCGGCCGGTGCCGCCCGGACGGGATGTATCACGCTGAATGCTTGGCGCGATACGCTATGGGGATGAAGACTCTGCGTCTGGATCCCGAGTTGGAGCAGCGGCTGCAGCGAGCGGCCGCCGTCGCCGGGGAGTCGTTGTCGGAGTTCATCCGGCGGGCCGCCGCCGAGCGGGCTGACACGGTGCTGAACACCGATGGTCATGAGGACTTCGCCGATGTGCTTGGCGTCATCCATGGCGGCGGCGGTCGGGCCCGCCGGACCGGGGCGGCGTTTACCGAAGTGCTCGCTGACCGCAGCTCGTGACGCTCTGCGATGCTGGCCCGCTGGTTGCGCTGATTGACGCCGACGAGGCCGATCACGAGACCTGTGCGCTCGCCCTGCGCACTTTGGCGTTGCCGTTGGTGACCACCTGGCCGGCGTTCACCGAGGCGATGTACTTGCTGGGTCGCGCCGGCGGGTCCGCTGGTCAGCAAGCGCTGTGGAAGCTGCGGCTGAGTAGGCGGCTGAAGATCGCCGAACTCTCGCGCACGGCGGTCGAGCGCAGCGCCACGCTCATGGTGAAGTACGCCGATCGCCCGATGGACCTCGCCGATGCCACCCTCGTCGCGCTCGCGGAGGAACGCGGCGAACGGCGGATCTTCACGCTCGATGACGATTTCCGGGTGTATCGCATCCATGGGCGTACCCGCTTCGAAATCATCCCGAGCTGACCGTGCAGACTCGCCCGATACGGTGCCACACCGGGCGTCACCGAGATCGACGTTTTCGTGGCCGCCACTCGGACTTTTGCTACGAAACGTCGATCTCGGCGTCTGAAGTGGCGGCCACCGCGGCCAGCAGGCGGGCCGGGCCGATTCTGCTGGTCGCCCGCAGCTGCTCGACGATGATGTCCACGGTGGTGCGCGCGGCCATTGCGCTACCGGGTCCGTCGCCCATGCCATCTGCCACCACCGCCAGCAACGGATCCAGACTCACGGCTGCGCCAAATGTTCGATGATCGCCGCGGTGACGATGTCGGGCCGCTCGGCGTTGGCCAGGTGCGCGGCGTCATCGACGACCAGCAGTCGACCGTCACGAACCCCGTCGGCGATCTCGGCGAGCTTGGCCGGCGGCGTCGCCGGATCGTCGGCGCCGGCGATCGCCAGCGTCGGCGCGGCAATCGAGGCCAGCTCGGCGCGCAGGTCGAGCGCGGCGATGGCCGCACAGCAGCCGGCGTACCCCTCGGCGGGGGTGGCGGCGACCATCGCCTGGTGCGCGGCGTTGACCTCGGGGTGGGCGGCCAGATACCCGGGGGTGAACCAGCGCTGCACCACGGATTCGGCGACCGCACCGGTGCCGTGGGCGCGCACCGTCGCGGCCCGCTCTTCCCAGGCGGCGGCCGGCGGCAGCCGGGTCGCGGTGCACAGCAGCACCACCCGGTCCACCCGGTGAGGGTGGCGGGCGGCCACCCGCATCGCGGTCATCCCGCCCAGCGACAGCCCGACCAGGTGCGCGCGGGCCACGCCGAGCCGATCCAGCAGGGCCAGCAGGTCGTCGGCCGGATCGTCGATCGAGTACGGGCCGGCCGGGACGGGGGAGTCGCCGTGGCCCCGGGTGTCGTAGCGGATAACCCGGAATCGCCGCGCGAGTGGGTCGAGCTGGGCATCCCACATGCGGTGGGTGGCGCCCAGCGAGTTGGACAGCACCACCGCCGGGCCGTCGGCGCGGCCAGTGACGGTGGCGTAAACCGGAACCGCGCCCATGGCCACCACGGTAGTGAGCGCGACCTCGGTGTCGGCGAGGTCAAGCGAACCCGAATGAGCGACACGCGCAAACCTGCATCAATTGAACATCGGTTGTGCATCTATTTTCGTACTGTCAGAGGCACGCGTTCGCAATTTGTGTCCGTCAACGCAATAGTTATGCAGTTGTGCGACGTGACAGACAGCGGCAGATGGGCGGCCGGGGAGGTTTGGTGACTGGGCAGAGAGGGCGACTAGGCAGGGCGGCCGTACGCGCGGCGCTCGGCCTGCTGACCACGGCGGCGACGGTCCTGCTGTGGGCACCCACCGCCGCGGCGACTCCCGAGTCCGACGCCGCCGACGCGATTAGCGCGGCGTGGGACGCCGCCGGCGGCGACAATTCCGAACTCGGCGCGCGGCAAGGTGATGTCTATCCGATCGGGGACGGCTTCGCCGAAGACTTCGCCGGCGGGAAGATGTTTTACACCCCGGCCACCGGTGCCCGCGCCATGTACGGCGCGGTGTTGCAGAAGTACGAGTCGCTGGGCGGTCCCGCCGACAGCGACCTGGGTTTCCCGAACGTCGACGAGGCCCCCGGCTTGGCCAGCCCGGACAGTCGGTCGATCACCTTCGACGCCGCCGATCACCCGGTGATTTTCTACACCCCCGAGCACGGCGCCTTCGTGGTGCGCGGGGCGATCAACGCCGCCTGGGACAAGTTGGGCAGTTCGTCGGGCACACTGGGCGTCCCGGTCGCCGACGAAACCACCGACGGCGACGTGATCACCCAGAAGTTCAGCGGCGGTCAGGTGTCGTGGAACCGGGTGACCAAGGCATTCAGCACCGATCCGCCCGAGCTGGCCGGCGACCTGAAGGACTTGCAGGTGCCGGTCGACGCGACCGCGGCCATCAACCGGGCGTGGCGGGCGGCCGGCGGCGCCTCCGGGCCGCTGGGCGCCAAACAGGGCGACCAATACACGGTCGGCACCGACGGCGCGGGCCAAGACTTCGCCGGCGGCAAGGTCTTCTTCTCCCCGGACACCGGGGCCAACGCCGTCTCCGGTGAGGTGCTGGCGAAGTACGAGTCCCTGGGCGGGCCCGCCGGCAGCGATCTGGGCTTCCCGGTCAGCAGCGAGGCCGACGGGCCGATCCCGGGCAGCCGGGTCAGCACCTTCTCCGGCGAGGACAAGCCGGTGATCTTCTTCAGCCCCGATCACGGCGCCTTCGTGGTGCGCGGCGCGATGAAGGTCGCGTGGGACAAACTCGGCGGCGCCGCCGGGAAGCTGGGCGCGCCGGTGGGCGACCAGTCGGTCGACGGCAATGTGGTCTCGCAGAAATTCACCGGCGGCACCATCTCCTGGGACCGGGTCGCCAACCGGTTCAGCACCGACCCGGAAAACCTGGCCGGCCAGCTGGCGGGGCTGCAGGTGCCGGGCCAGAACGCGCCCAGCGGTCCCGCGCTGAGTCACCACGGCGGCGGCGGCACCGGATTCAGCTGGCATTGGTGGTGGCTGGCCGCGGCGCTGGCCGCGCTGGTGCTGCTGCCGCTGCTGGCGGGGCTGTGGTGGCAGCGGCGGCGCAAGGCCGAACGATTCCTGTTGCGCCGCAACGGGCGTCGTCGCGCGACGGCCGGCGCGGTCGCCAACGGTGCGGCCCCGGGCACCGGCTACGACACCGAGGACGACGAGCGGTGGTCGGCGGAGCCCGGCGAACCCGGAACCACGGTGCGGCTCTCGCGGTTCCCCGGGAGCTACGGCGAGGAGCCGGGCGACTACGGCGAGGAGCCGGGTAGCTATGGCGAGGAGCCCGGCGGCTACGGCGAGGAACCGGGCGGTTACGGCGAGCAGCCGGGCGGGCCGCCGTCGGGGGTGGATCTGTTCGGCGGGACCGAACCCGACGACAGCTGGATGCCTGCGCCCGGCGGGTCGGCGGGCGGCTTCGGCGAAGCGCCGGTCGACGACGCGAGAGCCGACGAGCTCGAGGAGGCCGAGGATCCCGACGCGGTCGACACCGCGCCGACCCGCATCCCGACCGCCTCGGAGGTGCAGGGCCCGTCGGAGCCGCAGACCGGTCGGCACGCGGCGTTGGGCGCCGACGACGACGCCGTCCCGGAGTCACCCGGTTACGACGGCGAGGTCTATCCGGCGGTGCACCTTCCACTCGATGACCCCTATCAAGCGCCGGAGGGGTATCCGGTCAAGGCCAACACCGTGTCCGGGCTGTACTACACACCCGACAGCCCCGCGTACTACGAAAAAGCCGCCGAAATCTGGTTCGCCAGCGAGGAAGTCGCCCAGTTCAACGGTTTCGTCAGGGCCGACTAAACGCGCGGCGTCAGGGCGCCAGCCGTGCCACCGCCTCGGCGGCCGCCACCACGTCGTGGATGCGGTGCATCGTCTCCCCGGCGTAGAGCGCCGAGCGGTCCACCACGCTGGCCGGCATACCGGCCAGCGGCAAGGCCGGCGTATACAACGGCAGCGACACCCGCTGCAGCGCCACGGTGTCACCCCGGGCGCTCAGCGGCAGCAGCCGGCCCAGGGGTCCGCTGACCCGGCTCAGGCCGCGGGCCAGACCGGGCCCCAGATCGCTGTGGCCACACCACCGGTCGGTGGCCGCGTTGGGCACCACCCGGTGCGGCAGCGGCCAGCCCAGCCCGAACAGCAGGGTGCGGATCGTGCGTTGCGCATCCAGCACCCGGCGCTGGTAGTCGGGATGGGCCCGCGATTCGGTGGTGAGCAGAAACCGGGTTCCGGCCACCGCGCCGGCCGCCCCGGCGGTGAGCAGCCGGCGCACATCGGCGCCGTCGGCGACCCCACCGGCGGCCAGCACCGGGACACCGTCGGCGGCCTGCAGCACCTCGGTCAACGTCACCGCCAGCGGCCGCTCGGCCACCAGATGGCCGCCCGCTTCGACACCCTGCGCGACGAGGCCGTCGGCGCCGGCGGCCAGCGCCTGCCGGGCCTGGGCGGCGCTTCCCACCGTGCACAGCACCGGAATGCCCGCCGACCGCAGCGCCGCGATCCAGCGCCGCGGAATGCCGTCGTGCAGCACCACGGCGGCGACCCCGGCGGTGATGCAGACGTCGATATGGGCCTTGCGGATAAACGGCACCAACAGGTTGGCCGCCACCGGGCGCCCCGGCGCCAGCGTCGCCGCGCGACGCAGCTCCGCGGCGAACGCGTGCGGCGCGGCGATCCCGACCGTGCCCAACGCACCCGCCGCCGATACCGCCCCCGCCAGCTCGCCGCCGGCCACACCGCCCATCCCGGCCTGCATCACCGGGTACTGCAGCCCGAGCGCCTCCAGCAGGTTCATCCGCCCGGGTTTAGATCTTGCGGATCACCGTGACAACTTTGCCCAGCACGGCGGCGTCGTTACCGGGAATGGGATCGAAGGCCGGGTTGTGCGGCATCAGCCAGACCTGGCCGCCGGTGCGCTTGAAGGTCTTCACGGTGGCCTCCCCGTCGATCATCGCCGCGACGATGTCGCCGTTGTCGGCGACGTTCTGCTGGCGCACCACCACCCAGTCGCCGTCGCAGATCGCCGCGTCGACCATGGATTCGCCGACCACCTTGAGCAAAAACAGCGCGCCCTCGCCGACCAGTTCCCGCGGCAGGGGGAACACGTCTTCGACGGCCTCTTCGGCGAGGATCGGGCCACCGGCGGCGATTCGACCCAGCACCGGGATGTAGGCGGGCTCGGGTAGGGCATCCGAGCCGGCGACATCGGTGTCGACCGGCGCCACCGCCGCGACGTGCGGGCCGCGCACGTCGACCGCCCGCGGCCGGTTGGGGTCGCGGCGCAGGTAACCCTTGCGTTCCAGGGTGCGCAGTTGGTGCGCCACCGAGGAGGTGGACGTCAGCCCGACGGCGTCACCGATCTCCCGGATGCTGGGCGGGTAGCCGCGTTTGGTGACCGAGGCGCGGATGACGTCCAGGATGGTGCGCTGCCGCGCGGTCAGCGTCGTATCCAGTGGCTTATCGGAACCGTTGCCCCGATCGCCGGGGCCCGAAGTATCGCTGCTGTCGCTCATAGGAACGAATGTAGACCCGAAGCAGCCGATTCTCAAACACCTGTTCGAGAAGTGTCGTCCCACTCCCGCCTGGGACGCATGTGGCGGATGTTGTCGGTGGGTCGGTCTAGGGTTCGGCAACAGTTCGATCACATGTTCGCTCATCGAACAGGTGATCGACTATAGTTCGAACACAAGAGCGATTGCGTCGGAGGAAGGAGCCACCCATGACACTCATCGAGACCGCCCCGCCGCGCCGGGTGATGCCGCGTCGGCCGGTCCGGGTACATCCGAACGGCCGGATGAGCGAGCAGGTGCGTCCGCCGCGGCCGCGACCGGCCGGTGCGCCGCTGCGCTACCGGGGGACCGGTGTGCTGGTGTCGCGGGGGCCGCACCGTCGGCGCCCGATCACCCCGGGGACGACGGCGGCGCTGGCCATGTTGGCCGCACTGATCACGGTGTGGCTGGGCCTGATCGCGCAATTCGGGGCGGCGGCCAACCACGCGGCGCCGGTGCCCGACCGTCTGGCGGTGGTGCGCGTCGAACCGGGCGAAACCCTGCAGCACGTGGCCGCGCGGGTGGCGCCCGGGGCGTCCACCCGTCAGGTCGCCGACCGGATCCGGGAACTCAACGGGCTGGACTCGGCGGCGCTGGACGCCGGCCAGACCCTGATCGCGCCGATCGGGTGAGCGGTGGTACCGCTGCTGCAAGCGCCGCACCCCACGCAGGTACGCTCGGAGTCGTCTCAGACATCCGGTTGCCCGCGCGGCGAAGGAGCGGCTATGCACTGCCCGTTTTGCCGTCACCCCGATTCTCGGGTGGTCGACTCCCGCGAAACCGATGAAGGCCAGGCGATTCGGCGCCGCCGGTCCTGCCCGGAATGCGGGCGGCGGTTCACCACCGTGGAAACCGCGGTGCTAGCCGTGGTCAAGCGCAGCGGCGTCACCGAACCGTTCAGTCGGGAGAAGGTGATCAGCGGGGTGCGCCGCGCCTGCCAGGGCCGCCAAGTCGACGACGACGCGCTCAATGTGCTGGCCCAGCAGGTCGAGGACACGGTGCGCGCGGCCGGCTCGCCGGAGATCCCCAGCCACGAGGTCGGGCTGGCGATCCTGGGGCCGCTGCGCGAACTCGACGAGGTGGCCTATTTGCGCTTCGCCTCGGTGTACCGGTCGTTCACGTCGGCCGACGACTTCGAGCGGGAGATCGAGGCGCTGCGCGAGCACCGGGCGTTGCTGGGCCGAGCGGACGCAAAAGCCCCGTAAAACGCGGGCGTTTGGGGTGCGGTTGCGCTCCCCCGCACGCGGGAGGTACCCCCAGCTCGCGGTAGGTAGGCTGACGCCATGACGGCTGACCTGCACCCGAACCTTGCGGCACTGGCTCCACTGTTGGGCACCTGGTCGGGCCGCGGGTCGGGGGTGTACCCGACCATCGCCTCGTTCGACTATCTCGAGGAAGTGGTGTTCGGCCATGTCGGCAAGCCGTTTTTGAGCTACGGGCAGAAAACCCGATCGGCCGCCGACGGGTTGCCGCTGCACGCCGAGACCGGCTATCTGCGGGTGCCGCAGCCGGGTCGGGTGGAATGGGTGCTGGCCCATCCCAGCGGTATCACCGAAATCCAGGTCGGCACCTTCGCGGCCACCGGCGACGTCATCGAATTCGAGATGACCGCCAGCACCATCGGTTTGGCCCCCACCGCCAAGGAAGTGACCGCCCTGTCCCGGCGCTACCGGCTGGCCGGCGACGAGCTGTCCTACACGCTGGATATGGGCGCGGTCGGCCAGCCCCGGCAGAACCATCTCACCGCGGTGTTGCGCCGGACCGGTTAGACGACCGTCATCACCCCGTCGCTGGCCACTCGGCCGGCGATGCGCACCCAGCCCTCGGGGCTCCAGCGGGTGTGGATCACCGACCCTTTGCCCTGGGTGATGGTGAGGTCCCGGCTGAGGTAGTCGGTGATCCGCACCGCGGCGGCGCCGGTCGCCTCGTCTTCGGGTACGCCCAGGTTGCCGGCGAACATCCGCGCGCGCAGCGCCCCGTTCTCCTTGTCGGTCCAGGTCCACAGGTAGTGCTGGGTGTCGTCGGGAAACTCGGCGGGATCGGCGGCGGCCAGCGCGTCGACCGAATCCAGGTCGTGGATGGCGAATTCGGGTGCCCATTCCGAGCGGGCGCTGACCACGGTGAGCGCACCTTCGTAGCTGACCTGCACAATGCCGGCCGGCACCTGCAGGGTGCGGATCGGGCTGCCCTGCTGGCGCAGCCACCACGACAGCCCGACGGTGGGGTGCCCGGCGAACGGCAGTTCGGTCATCGGGGTGTAGATGCGGGCGTGCGCGCTGGTCGAGCCCGCCTCCGGCAGGTCGACGAATATCGTTTCGCTGTAACCCAATTCGGCGGCCAGCCGCTGGCGGTCCGGCGGCGGCACCGTCGCCGCGTCGACGATGCCGAGCGGGTTGCCGAAGTTGTCGTTCTCGTCGGTGAAAACGCGCACCACCGTCACGTCGATGCCCATAGGCCGACTCTACGGCGTGGCCGGTCAGCTCTGGTCGTCGTCGTTGAACTTCTTGCGGGCTTCGGCGGCCAGGAACCGCTCGAACTCCGCGCCGAGCTCGTCACCGCTGGGCAGCTCCTCGTCGCGCGCCAGCAGCGACCGGTTCTCCTGGGCGGTCATGAACGTGTCGTACTGGCGTTCCAGCGCCGTGACCACCTGCGCCACTTCGGGGCTCGCCTCGACCTGCTCGTCGATCTTGGCGCGGATGTCGGCGGCGGCTTCGCTCAACGCGGTCAGCGGCAGCTGCAGCGAACCGGTCTTGGCGACCTGCTCGAGCAGCGCCCGGGCGGCGTCCGGGTAGTCGGTTTGGGCCAGGTAGTGCGGCACGTGCACGGTGAACCCGACCACCTCGTGACCGTGCTGGGCCAGCCGGTACTCCAGCAGGTTCGACGCGCTGGCGGGCACCTGCACCTCGGCGATCCACGGGGTGTGGTCGGCGATCAGCTCGCGGTTGTTGGAATGCGCGGTCAACGTCACCGGCCGGGTGTGCGGAACCGCCATCGGGATGGTGCCCAACCCGATGGTCTGGCGCACGCCGAGGCGTTCGGCCAGCAGCCGCACCGCGGTGATGAACCGCTCCCACTTCAGGTCCGGCTCCATGCCGGCCAACAGCAGAAACGGGGTGCCCACGCTGTCGTGCAGCGCGTACAGGCTCAACTCCGGCTCCTCGTAGGCGGTGAAGTGGTCGGTCTTGAACGTCATCAGCGGGCGCCGCGACCGGTAGTCCAGCAGCTCATCGATGGCGAACGAGGCCACCAGCTCGGTGTCCAACGCGTCCTTGAGGTGGCCGGCGGCCAGCCGGATCGCGTGACCGGCGTCGGAGAAGCCCTGCAGCGCGTGGATCAGCACCGGGCCGCGGCCGTCCGGTGACGACAGCTGCGGCGACGGGAACTCCAGCTCGTACATCCCGCCCTGTTCCGGCTGGTAGCGGTGCCCGTGATCTGGGTGTTGGTCCTGCTCCATCGGTTTCGCCTCCTCGCCACGGTGTTGGGGTGCACCAGGTTCCATTGTCCCCCAGTGCAGGTGGGTGCCCGTCGGCACCCACACCTACCCGTTGCCAACGCGGCGGCCGGCAGGTTTATTGCCGCAGGTGAGCGGCCCGGCGCGGCTTAGCTGCGGAACCGGTTTAGCGCCCGCATCTTGTTCATCACATCCAGCGCGGCGGTCTTGTAGGCCTCGGAGAACGTCGGATAGTTGAACACCGCGTCGACCAGGTATTCCACCGAGCCGCCGCAGCCCATCACCGCCTGCCCGATGTGCACCATCTCGGTGGCGCTGGTGCCGAAGATGTGCACGCCCAGCAGCTTGAGGTCCTCGGTGGACACCAGCAGTTTGAGCATGCCGTAGGAGTCGCCGGCGATCTGGCCGCGGGCCAGCTCGCGGTAGCGGGCCACCCCCACCTCGTAGGGGATCGCGTCCTTGGTCAGCTCGACCTCGGTGGCCCCGACATAGGACACCTCCGGAATCGAGTAGATGCCGATCGGCTGCAGCTCGGTCATCCCGTCGGTCGGCTCGCCGAACGCGTGGTAGGCGGCCAGCCGGCCCTGCTCCATGGAGGTCGCGGCCAGCGCCGGGAAACCGATCACGTCGCCGACGGCGTAGATGTGGTCGACCTTGGTCTGGAACTGGTCGTCGACGAAGATCCGGCCGCGGTGATCGGTTTCCAGGCCGGCGTTGGGCAGATCCAGGTGGTCGGTTTGGCCCTGCCGGCCCGCCGAGTACATCACCGTCTCGGCCGGGATCTGTTTGCCGCTGGCCAACGTGGTGACGGTGCCCGCCGAGCCGACGTCGACGGCGGTCACCTCCTCGCCGAACCGGAACGTCACCGCCAAATCCCGCAGGTGGAACCGCAGCGACTCGACGATCTCGGGGTCGCAGAAGTCCAGCATGGTGTCGCGTTTTTCCACCACGGTCACCTTGGTGCCCAGCGCGGCGAACATCGAGGCGTATTCGATGCCGATCACCCCGGCGCCGACCACCACCATCGAGGCCGGGATCGACTTGAGGTCCAAGATGCCGTCGGAGTCCAGCACCCGTTCCTCGTCGAACTCCACCCCGGCCGGGCGGGCCGGCCGGGTGCCGGTGGCGATCACGATGTAGTCGCCGGTCAGGGTGGTTTTGTCGCTGCTGCCGTGCTCCTCGACCAGGATGGTGTGCGGGTCGACGAAACGGCCGTGGCCCAGGACCAGGTCGATGCGGTTGCGCATCAGCTGGTTGCGCACCACGTCGATCTCTTTGGTGATCACGTGCTGGGTGCGGGCCAGCAGGTCGGCCGGGGTGATGCGGTCCTTGACCCGATAGCTGGCGCCGTAGAGTTCGCGCTGGCTCATCCCGGTGAGGTAGAGCACCGCCTCCCGCAACGTTTTCGACGGGATCGTGCCGGTGTTGACGCACACCCCACCGACCATCCGGCCGCGTTCGACCACCGCGACCGACTTGCCCAGCTTGGCCGAGGCGATCGCCGCCTTCTGCCCGCCCGGCCCCGAACCGATAACGACGACGTCGTACTCCCGCATCGAACCCATGAGATAGACATCTACGCCCATTCGTCAAATTGCGCACCTTGCCACGGCAGGGCCGTGATCCCCAGTTGCGAGTTCGTCCCCAACTTGGCGATTTGGGGCCTCAGCGGCGGGTGCGATGACGGTGCCGGTTGCCAGCGTTGCCGCCATGAAGACATATCGGCCCGATTTCGAACTGCACCGCCCCGGCGCGCTGATCGCGGCGCTGCCGGCGATCCTGGGCTTTGTACCGGAAAAATCCCTGGTCCTGGTCTCCGTGGAGAGCGGCGCGCTGGGGTCGGTGATGCGCCTCAACCTGGCCGACCGGCTCGCCGAACGAATGCCGCAGCTGGCGCAGGTCGCGGCCGCGGCCCGCCCCGAGGCCGCGATCGCGGTGATCGTCGATGCGAAGGGCGCGGGCTGTCCGGTGTGCAACGCCGACTTCCGGGTGGTGTGCGCGGCGTTGACCGAGGCGCTGGCCCAGCACGACATCGTGCTGTGGGCCGCGCACGTGGTGGACCGGGTGGACGCCGGCGGGCGCTGGCACTGCGTCGACGGCTGCGGGGCCAGGGGAGTGGTCGACGACCCCGCGGCGTCCCCGCTGGCGGTGGCCGCGGTGCTGGACGGGCGGCGGCTATACGCGCGCCGCGCCGACCTGGAGGCGGTCATCGCGGTCGATGATGACCGCCGCGCCGCGCTGGAGGCCGTGGTGGCCGAGCAGGCGGCGGCGCGCGAGGTGGCCCGTCGCGCCGATCCCGACGCTCAGGGCCGCCGCGATGTCCGCGACGCGGTGGCCGCCGCGGCCCGGGTGGCGAACGGCCAGCCGCTCGACGACGCGCAACTGGCTGCGCTGGGGTGCGCGTTGACCGATGTGCAGGTCCGGGACACGTTGTACGGCTTGGCGATCGGGGAGGGCGCCGCCGGAGCCGAGGAGCTGTGGGCGGTGCTGGCGCGGGTGTTGCCGGAGCCGTGGCGGGTCGAGGCGCTGGTGCTGCTGGCGTTCAGCGCCTACGTCCGCGGCGACGGGCCGCTGGCCGGGGTGTCGTTGGAGGCCGCGCTGCGCTGCCAGCCGACGCACCGGATGGCCGGCATGCTGGACACCGCGCTGCAGTCGGGACTGCGACCGGACAAGATCCGGCAACTGGCCGGCACCGGGTACCGGTTGGCGAATCGGCTGGGGGTGCGGCTGCCGCCGCGGCAGGGCTACCGGCGCCGCGTCGTGTAGCGGGCGTTAGATCTTTTCGACCTTGACCGCGTGCGCCATCTCGTGGGGCAGGTCCACGTCGGCGTGCCCGGGCATCAGGATCGTCACACCACCGGCCGGGTTCGTCTGCACGGTCACCCGGGCATTGGGCACCACCCCGGCGTCCTTAAGCCGGCTGATCAAATCGACGTCGCCTTGCACGTGTTCGGTGAGTTGACGCACCACCACCGCCACCGGTGACCCGGCCGGCAGCTCGGTCAACCGCACCAGGTTGGCGTCCCCGGCGCCGAACTCCGGGCCGACCCCCAGATCCAGCAGGCCCGGGATCGGGTTGCCGAACGGTGAGGTCGTCGGGTTGTTGAGCACCTTGACCAGCCGGCGCTCGACGTCCTCGCTCATCACGTGTTCCCAGCGGCACGCCTCGGCGTGGACTTCCTCCCACGGCAACCCGATGACGTCCACCAGCAGCCGCTCGGCCAACCGGTGCTTGCGCATCACGGCGATCGCCAGGGTGCGGCCCTTGTCGGTGAGCTCCAGGTGCCGGTCACCGGCCACCCGCAGCAGCCCGTCGCGCTCCATCCGGGACACGGTCTGGCTGACGGTGGGCCCGCTCTGCTCAAGCCGCTCCGCAATCCGGGCACGCAGCGGCGTCACGCCCTCTTCCTCGAGGTCGTAGATCGTCCGCAGGTACATCTCGGTGGTATCAACCAGCTCGTTCATTCCGCATCCTCCGTTGCCGCCGAGTCTACTTGCCCAGCTGCGCGGATGGTCATCTAACACTCCTGGTGACAGCAGTGTGCCCGCCGCGGGGGACGCGGCGGGCACACTGCTAGAGGTCGATCAGCTGGCGTAGGAGCGGAGCCGGTCCGCGCGTTCGCCGTGACGCAGTTTGGCCATCACCTCACGCTCGATCTGGCGGACCCGCTCGCGGGACAGGCCGAACAGCTTGCCGATCTGGTCCAGCGTCCGGGGCTGACCGTCGTCCAGCCCGAACCGCAGCCGGATCACCTGATGCTCGCGTTCGTCGAGGGTGGCCAGCACACTGCGGATGTCGGTGTGCAGCAGCTCGGCGATCACCGCGTTCTCGGCGGACATCGCCTCGGCGTCCTCGATGAAGTCGCCCAGCGGGGCCTCCTCGTCGGACCCGACCGGCATGTCCAGGCTCACCGGGTCACGGCTGTGTTCGAGCAGGTCGGCGATCTTCTCCGCCGGGATCCCCGACTCGGCGGCCAGCTCCTCGTCGGTGGCTTCGCGGCCCAGCTGCTGGTGCATCTCCCGCTTGATCCGGGCCAGCTTGTTGACCTGCTCCACCAGGTGCACCGGCAGCCGGATGGTGCGGCTCTGGTCGGCCATACCGCGGGTGATGGCTTGCCGGATCCACCAGGTGGCATAGGTGGAGAACTTGAATCCCTTGGCGTAGTCAAACTTCTCCATCGCCCGGATCAGACCCAGGTTGCCTTCCTGGATCAGGTCCAGCAGCGGCATGCCGCGGCCCGTGTAACGCTTGGCCAACGACACCACCAGCCGCAGGTTGGCTTCCAGCAGGTGCTGGCGGGCCGCCTGGCCGTCGCGCACTACCGTCTGCAGGTCGCGTTTGCGGTTCTCGCCGAGGCGCTTGCGGGTTTCCAGCAGATGCTGGGCATACAGCCCGGCCTCGATCCGCTTGGCGAGCTCAACCTCGTCGGCGGCGGTCAGCAGCGCCGTCTTGCCGATGCCGTTGAGATACACGCGCACCAGATCGGCGGCGGGGCTGGAAGCATCTAGATCGCTGTCAACCCGGCTTGTGGTGGCATTTGCCATGGCGACCTCCTGATCGGCTTGAACTGTCATCGGGTTTAACGCCCAACCCGAGGGAAGAGTTCCCGCCGGAGCGCCGTCTCACACCGTTTGACGTGCGGAAATAGGCCGATGACCTGAGAATGTGTTAAGAACCGCCCGCGCTGGCCGCGCAGCTACGAACCGTCGCCGTCGGCGGCCGCGGCGTCGGGTTGCGGCGGGTGCGGCCGGGGCCGTTCCAGCGCCGGACGTTCGGCCGTCGGGAACAGCGGGGTGCGTCGCCGCGCGTCGTCGAATCGCCGCGGCTCGTCGGCGCTGCGGGGCGGCCGGTCGTTGGCGATCAGCACCGCAATCCAGGGCAGCGGGATCGAGGCGACCACGATCAGCAGCGAGATCAGCCCGTTGTGCCAGGCGCCGTAGGCCAGCGCCGCCAGGATCAGCGCCGGAATCCGGAACGCCATCAAGGTCAAGTATTTGCGTACCCGCGCGCGATGCTGCACCTCATAGGAAGGCGCCGCCGCGGTGATGAGCACCGGCCGACCGTCGTCGTCGAAACCCAGCTCGGAGCCGTGCTTCATAACCTCCACTGTCCCACACCCGGGCGCGGCGGGGGCAAGCCGGTTTCCGGAGGTGCCGATTTCCGGGCAGAATATGCGGTATGCAGACCCAGACGATCGAGCGCACCGACACCGACGAACGCGTCGACGACGGGACCGACAGCGATACCCCGAAGTACTTCCACTACGTCAAGAAGGACAAGATCGCCGAGAGCGCGGTGATGGGCAGCCACGTGGTGGCGCTGTGCGGCGAGGTGTTTCCGGTGACCCGCTCACCCAAACCGGGTTCCCCGGTCTGCCCGGACTGCAAACGGATCTACGAGACGCTCAAGAAGGGCTGACCTCGTCGGCCCGGTCCCCGCGCGGGCGGGGCTTCCACACCCGCGCCAGCACCCAGTTGCGCAGCCGGTGCGCGTGGGTGACCGGCGCCGGCCACTCCTCTTGAATGGCGGCGTTCAGTTCGGCGCCCAGCATGATCGCGAAGCCGAGGAAAAACGCGAACAGCAGGAACGCGATCGGCGTCGCCAGCGCACCGTAGGTGTACCCGGTGCTGGTGATGTAGCGCAGATACACCCGCAGGCCCAGGGTGGCGACCACAAACACCGTGGTGGCCAGCAGGGCGCCGACGACCAGCCGATGCGACGGCAGCGGTTTGGGCAGCGACGCCCGGTACAGCAGCGTCACCGCCACCAGCAGCCCGGCCACCAACGCCGGGTAGTAGGTGAAGTGCAGCAGGTCCGCCCACCGCTCCGGAATGTGCTCGACCACCGCGCGCGGCCCCAGCGCGACGAACGGCGCGCCGGCGATCGCGACGATCAGCATCGCCACGTAGAGCCCCAGCGCGAAGAACCGTTGCCGCACCGGATGCCGCAGCGGGGTCTGATCGTGCGCCTCGACCACCGAGTCGACGAACGCCGAGATCGCCGACGAGCCCGCCCACAGCGAGATCACGAACCCCAGCGACACCACCTCGCCGCGGGCGTTGGCGACGATGTCGCGGACCGTGGGTTCGATGATCTCGGTGACCACGTTCTTGGAGAAGAAACTGCTCGCCATCGTGATCAGCCGGTCCTGGATGGTGGGCAACGTGTCCGGGCCGAACAGCGGCGCGATATAGGACAGGCTGCCCAGCATCCCCAGCAGCAGCGGCGGCAACGACAGCACCGACCAGAAACCCGCCTGGGCCGACTCGGAAAAGATGGAATCGTCCCAACTCTTCGACAACGTGCGTCGCGTGATGTGGAGCAGGTGATGGCGGGAGGGTTTCGGAATCTGGCCAGTCATGACCCGTCCAGCATTCCTGACGAGTGCCGTCACTGCCCAGTTCGGCAGGTGGGCGTGTCCTGGGCGCTCGTTAGGAGTCGATCGGCTCGGCGCTGACGTGCAGCACGGCGGCCAGCTCGATCAGCTTCGCCTCATGCTCGTTGGCGTGGTGCTGGCAGAACAGCAGTTCGGCTCCGGAGGGCAGCGTGGCGCGGACTCGTGCGGCGGCACCGCACCGATCACACCGATCAGCCCTGGTGAGTTCGGGACTGGTCAGAGTCGCGTTCATGGCTCCTCCGTTTCTCGCGTATCTCTCAAGTGTGTCAGACGTTTGGGCGTTCGGCGTTGTTCCCCGGCACCGCTGTGTCGTGTCTCACGCTCGCGGGACGCCCAGCTCAGGCAGGCTGGTGGGGTGAGTTCCCCGCCGAGGCCCCCGGTGCTGGTGCACCTGTGCGCCGCCGCGGAGTGGGCGGGCGCGCAGCGGCACGGCCAGCTGCGGCCGGCCTCGCTGGACAGCCACGGCTTCGTGCACCTGTCCACCCCCGAGCAGGTGCATCTGCCCGCCAACCGGCTCTACGCGGGCCGCACCGACCTGGTGCTGCTGCGCCTCGACCCGGCTCGCCTGGGCGCGCCGGTGCGCTGGGAGCCCGGGGTGCCGGAGGATCCGGCGGCGATGCTGTTCCCGCACCTGTACGGCCCGCTGCCGGCCGACGCCGTCATCGACGTGGTCGACTACCGGCCGGGACCCGACGGCACCTTCCCGCGGTTCGGCGCCGGAGGCTAGTCCAGGTAGTCGCGCAGCACCTGGGAGCGGCTCGGGTGACGCAGCTTGGACATCGTCTTGGACTCGATCTGGCGGATGCGTTCCCGGGTGACCCCGTACACCTGCCCGATCTCGTCGAGGGTGCGGGGCTGGCCGTCGGTCAGGCCGAACCGCAGCCGCACCACGCCGGCTTCCCGCTCGGACAGCGTCTCCAGCACCGACTGCAGCTGATCCTGCAGCAGGGTGAAGCTCACCGCGTCGACGGCCACCACGGCCTCGGAGTCCTCGATGAAATCCCCGAGCTGGGAATCGCCTTCGTCGCCGATGGTCTGGTCCAGCGAGATCGGTTCCCGGGCGTACTGCTGGATCTCCAGCACCTTCTCCGGGGTGATGTCCATTTCCTTGGCCAGCTCTTCGGGCGTGGGCTCGCGGCCCAGATCCTGCAGCAGCTCGCGCTGAATGCGGCCCAGCTTGTTGATCACCTCGACCATGTGCACCGGGATGCGGATGGTGCGGGCCTGGTCGGCCATGGCGCGGGTGATGGCCTGGCGGATCCACCAGGTGGCGTAGGTGGAGAACTTGTAGCCCTTGGTGTAGTCGAACTTTTCCACCGCGCGGATCAGGCCGAGGTTGCCCTCCTGGATCAGGTCCAAAAACGCCATGCCGCGGCCGGTGTAGCGCTTGGCCAGCGACACCACCAGCCGCAGGTTCGCCTCCAGCAGATGGTTCTTGGCGCGGTCCCCGTCCCGGCAGATCCAGGCCATGTCGCGGCGGTAGGCGACCGCCAGCTTCTCGCCCTTCTCGGCGTGCTCGGCCATCTTCTGGGTGGCATACAGGCCGGCTTCGATGCGCTTGGCCAGCTCGACTTCTTCCTCGGCGTTGAGCAGTGCCACCTTGCCGATCTGCTTGAGGTAGGCGCGCACCGAGTCCGCCGAGGCGGTGAGTTCGGCGTCCTTGCGGGCCTGCCGCAGCGCCTCGGATTCCTCTTCGTCCCAGACGAAATCGCCGGACGCCTTGTCCTTTTCGGAGGGCTCTTCGATCTCGTCGTCCTCGTCGGCGGCGGTGCCGGCCGGGGCGGCGGCGGGCTCCGCGGCCTCCTCGGCGCCCTCGCCTTCCAGGTCGTCGAGTTCCAGGTCGCCGGCGTCTACCTCGATGTCGTCGTCGCCGGGCTCAGCGTCGAGTTCGACGTCCTCGACGGCGGCGTCGGGATCGATGGCGTCGGTGTCGACCGCGGCGCCCTTGGCGCCGGCCGCCTTCTTGGCCGGCCCGCGGGTGGTCCGCGTCTTGGCCTTGGCGGGGCCGTCCTTGGGGGCGGCGCCGGCCTTGGTGGCGCGCGCGGTGGTCTTGCGCGCGGTGGTCTTGGCGGCCTTCTTGGCCGGGGCCGCGCCGTTGGCGGTCTTAGCTGCCGTCCGCTTGGCGGGGGCCTTGGTGGCGGTGCGTTTCACCGGCTCGTCGGTTGCCGGGCTTGCCTTGGTCGCTGCCACGTACACCCCTTCGGTCGGACGTCGGTTCGGGACGCTTGGGCATGCGCCACCGAAAATGTCGGATATGTCGAATGTTGGCGGTTTATCGACTTGGATACTCCCCGCTTAATCGGTTGCGCGGCCGCCAGCGACCATTGTAACGACAATGCACCCCCGCACCGCGCCGAGCGGGTGAAATTCAGCGCGTCACGTCGGTGGTGGACGCCATCGCCGCGCCGACGATGCCCGCGGTGTTTTGCAGCGCGGCCGCCACCACCGGGGTCCGGTTCTCCAACAGCGGCACCCACTTGTCGGCTTTGCGGCTGATCCCGCCGCCGGCGATGAACAGATCCGGGCAGATCGCGTTCTCGATGGCGACCAGCACCTTCGTCACCTCGCGCGCCCAGCGTTTGTAACTCCAGTCGTGCTTTTCCTTCACCGACGACGCCGCCCGGTGCTCGGCCTCCTTGCCGTCCACCTCCAGGTGGCCGAACTCGGTGTTGGGCAGCAACTTCCCGTTGTGAATGATCGCCGACCCGATGCCGGTGCCGAACGTCAGCAACACCACCACGCCGGTGTTGTCTTTGCCGGCCCCGTACCGTTCTTCGGCGAGCCCGGCCGCGTCGGCGTCGTTGAGCACCACGACGTCTTGGCCGTCGAGTTCGGCGCCGATCGCGTCGCGGGCGTTGACACCGAGCCAGGACTTGTCCACGTTGGCGGCGGTGCGTGCGACACCGCCGGTGACCACCCCGGGATAGGTCACCCCCACCGGCCCGGTCCAGTCGAAGTGGCGGACCACCTCGGCGATGGTCTTGGCCACCGCGGGCGGTGTGGCCGGCTGCGGGGTGAGCAGTTTGAACCGGTCACCGATCAGCTGCCCGGTGTTCAGGTCGACGATCCCGCCTTTGATCCCGCTGCCGCCGACGTCCACGCCGAGCGCGCGGTGCGGCGGGGGCGCGCCCGCGGATGACGATTGGGGGCCCCCGGACGGGTCGGGTCTGGCATCGGTGCTGGACATGGGTCTCCTCGGCGGGCGGATGCGTCGGCCCACACCTTAGTCGGTGGGCGCGGACTTGGCGGTTGTGCTGCGATGGAGGCGTGCCGACACCACAGAATCGTCCCGCCCAGCTTCGTTCCGTGGCCGAAACGCTCGCCGGGGAGGCGGCGACGTTCGCGCGGCGGCGCCGCGCCGAGGTGTTCGGGGCGGTGGCGTCCGACGCCGACGCGGTGCGGACCAAGAGCACCCCGACCGATCCGGTGACCGTGGTGGACACCGAAACCGAACGGCTGCTGCGCGACCGGCTGGCCCAGCTGCGTCCGGGGGACCCGATCCTGGGCGAGGAGGGCGGCGGCCCCGACGCCGCGTCCGGCGCCGACACCGTCACCTGGGTGATCGACCCGATCGACGGCACGGTGAACTTCGTCTACGACATCCCGGCCTACGCGGTGTCGGTCGCCGCCCAGGTCGCCGGGCGGTCGGTGGCCGGTGCGGTCGCCGACGTCGTCGCCGGCCGGGTGTATTCGGCCGGGGCCGGGCTGGGCGCGCACGTCACCGATGAGCGCGGCCGCCACCCGCTGCGCTGCACCGCGGTGCAGGACCTGTCGATGGCGTTGCTGGGCACCGGATTCGGCTACTCGGCGCAGCGCCGGGCCGCGCAGGCGACGCTGCTGGCCCGGCTGCTGCCGGTGGTGCGCGATGTGCGCCGCATCGGTTCGGCCGCGCTGGATTTGTGCATGGTGGCCGCCGGTCGGCTGGATGCCTACTACGAGCACGGCCTGCAGCTGTGGGATTGCGCGGCGGGGATGTTGATCGCCGCCGAGGCGGGCGCGCGGGTGCTGGCGCCGGAGCCGGCGGCCGGTGGTGCGCCGCTGGTGGCCGCGGCCGCCCCCGGCGTCGCCGACGAGTTGTTCGCGGCGCTGGAGCGCTTCGGCGGGCTGCCGTCGCTGCCGCAGTGAGTCCTCAGCAGGCCCCGGTGTGGATCTTCGACAGCAGCGCGGAATCGGCCGGCTCGGTGGCGTCGGGGCGCAGCCCGGCCAGCACCGCGTCGATGTCGTCGCTGTGGGCCAGCGTGGTGAAGTCGGTGCCCAACGCCAGGTCGACGGAATCGTCGCTGCGGTCGTCGCGGAACAACTCGGTGCACGGCGCCACCAACCAGACCGCGGCGGCACCGGCCTGACCGGCCGCGCCGAAACGAATCTGGCCCTGGCAGTCCAGTCGGGTGCTGGCATAGATCGGGTCGTTGGCGGCGGTGGGCTGCGCGAAGCCCAGATCCCGCAACGCGCCGGCCGTCTCGGCGGCTTGGCCGGCGCGGCCGCTGGCGTTGAGCACCCGAATTTTGGTCTCGGCCAGCTTGGCCGGGGAGACATTCGTCATATCGGTGCGGGACACCAGCTTGCCCAGCGTGGGCTGATCGGGCCCGGCCGGCGCCGGGGGCGGATTGCACACCGCGGCCTCGTGCACCTCGGGTGGGCGGGTCACCGCAATGGTCCACACCACGCCGGTCGCGACCGCCAACGCCACCAGCAGGTAGATGGCGGGCCGGGGGTTACGCCGCCGAAATGGCCGACCGTGTTTGTCGAACGCGGTGCCTTCGGTGATTTGTGTGACCACAAACGCACTCTAGAGGCACCGGCGCGAGGCGGGTGCAGACCGCTCACCACGGCCGACTACGTAATGTGACGTAAATCACACTTAAACTGGGCCCGATCCGGGCACGAATCATTTGGTGGATGCGTTCGACGCTGGTACAAAGCTTTGCTTGCAGGGTGACGACGGGGAGCGAGGGGAGAAGCCAATGGCTACCGACTATGACGCCCCAAGGCGTAGTGAAACCGACGATGTTTCGGAGGACTCGCTCGAGGAACTCAAAGCGCGACGGAATGAAGCGCAGTCTGCCGTCGTCGACGTCGACGAATCCGAATCCGCCGAGTCCTTCGAACTGCCGGGCGCGGATCTATCCGGCGAAGAGCTGTCGGTGCGGGTGGTGCCCAAGCAGGCCGACGAGTTCACCTGTTCGTGTTGCTTCCTGGTACAACACCGCAGCCGGCTGGCCAGCGAGAAGAACGGCGTGATGATCTGCACCGACTGCGCGGCCTAAGGGCCCCGTGGTCGGCTGCACTCAGCTCCTGAGCGCTGAGAGCACGCGCTCCGGGTGGCGGCAGCTCACCAACCAGTACGGCGTCGGGTCGTCGGGGTCGTTGAGGACCAGTAACACCATGGGTCCGACCCAGCCGCGGTGCAGCACGTACGCGGCGGGATCCAGCTGGCGCCCCAAGGCCGCCGACTTCGCGGACTTCGGGACCTCGGCGGAGCGGGCGATGACGCCGACCGGCAGGTGCGCGTCGCCGGCCCACAGCTCGATATCGTCGCCGTCGGCGGTGACCCGGACCTCGATGCGGCCCAGCCACAGCAGCGTCACGGCGGCGACCGGGAACAGCACCGCGAACGGCACCCAGTCGGGTAGGCCGCGCACCGCGAGGTTGACTTCGTACGCGAGCAACGCCGCCGGCACGAAACCCAGTGGCCACCACCACCAGGGCACCCGCAGCCGTTCGCGGTACCGCACATTCCGCGAGGCCGGTGAGATTAGGTGCGAACCCGACACGCGGCCAAGGGTAGTCTGTGGCCTCGTGTCGACCAGTCTGGCGGTGGTTCGCCTGGATCCCGATCTGCCGCTGCCGCGGCGCGCCCACGACGGTGACGCCGGCGTCGACCTGTACAGCGCGCAAGACGTCGAACTGGCACCCGGGCAGCGTGCCCTGGTGCCGACCGGGATCGCGGTCGCCATCCCGTTGGGCATGGTCGGGCTGGTGCATCCACGCTCGGGTTTGGCTGCGCGGGTAGGGCTTTCGATCGTCAACAGCCCGGGAACCATCGACGCCGGATACCGCGGCGAGATCAAGGTCGCGCTGATCAACCTCGACCCGGGCACCCCGATCGTGGTGCATCGCGGTGACCGGATCGCCCAGCTGCTGGTGCAGCGGGTCGAGCTGCCCGAGCTGGTCGAGGTGACGTCCTTCGACGAGGCCGGGCTGGCCGACACCTCGCGGGGCGACGGCGGTCATGGTTCCTCCGGCGGACATGCAAGTTTGTGAGGAGCGACGGCTGATGGCATTTGGTAAACGCAAAGACGACAACGACGACGGTGCGCCGGATGCCGGCGAGGTGGCCGCCGCCACCGGCGAGGAGCCGGCCGAGGACCTCGTCGGCCCGTTCGACATCGAGGATTTCGACGACCCCAGCGCCGCCGAGTTCGCCCGGCTGGACCTGGGCTCGGTGCTCATCCCGATGCCGCAGGACGGCCAGGTGCAAGTCGAGCTGACCGAGACCGGGGTGCCCAGCGCGGTCTGGATGATGACCGCCAACGGGCGGTACACCATCGCCGCCTACGCCGCCCCGAAATCCGCGGGCCTGTGGCGCGAGGTGGCCGGTGAACTCGCCGATTCGCTGCGCCAAGACGGGGCCAAGGTCAGCATCACCGACGGCCCGTGGGGCCGCGAGGTCACCGGCACCGCGGCCGGCGTGGTCCGCTTTATCGGCGTCGACGGCTACCGCTGGATGATCCGCTGCGTGGTCAACGGCCCTGCCGAGACGATCGACGCGCTGACCGACGACGCGCGAAACGCGCTGGCCGACACCGTCGTTCGTCGCGGTGACACCCCGCTTCCGGTGCGCACTCCGCTGCCGGTGCAGCTGCCCGAGCCGATGGCCGACCAACTGCGGCAGGCCGCGGCCCAGCAGGCCGCCGACCAGCAGCAGCAGGGCCCACCCGAGCCGGCGGCGCGACGCAGCGCGCAGGGCTCGGCGATGCAG
>NZ_MLQM01000069.1:0-23800 GCF_001854525.1 Mycobacterium talmoniae | reverse complement strand
ATTGTTCATCTGTGTGCAGTGCGGCTTCGAATACGACGAAGCCAAGGGCTGGCCCGAAGACGGCATCGCGCCCGGCACCCGCTGGGACGACATCCCCGAGGACTGGAGCTGCCCGGACTGCGGCGCCGCCAAATCCGACTTCGAGATGGTCGAAGTCGCCCGGGTCTAGCGCCTGCAGACTCAAAAGTCCCCGAAACACCGTGGTTTCGGGGACTTTTGCCGTGGATACCCGCCGATTCGGAACCGGTAAGCCCGCTACAGCAGGGTGGCCTGCTCGGCCTGCGGCCGGGCCGGCTCGATCAGCTCGGGGCCGTTATTGCGCACGCTGTTGACCAGGGTGGACACCTCACGCAGCGCCAAGCCCCGCACGTCGGGGGGGCTGCCCAGCAGCGCCGCATCGGCCGGCGCGTCCGGGTCCAGCCAGGTGTCCCAGTCGCTTTCGGGCACCACCAACGGCATCCGGTCGTGAATCTCGGCCAGCTCCCCGACCGCGTCGGTGGTGATGATCGTGCAACTCAGCAGCGGTTTGGCGCCCTCCGGGCCTTTCCACACCGACCACAGCCCCGCCATGAACAGCAGCTCGCCGTCGGCGCGATGCAGGTAAAACGGCGTCTTACCGGCCTTCTTGCCGGCGGGGGTGTCCGGGTTGACCCGCCATTCGTAGTAGCCGTCCATCGGAATCAGGCAGCGTTTGGATTTGGCGGCCGACCGAAACGCCGGCGAGGTGGTGACCTTGTCGGCGCGGGCGTTGATCAGCAGCGGCCCGGAGTCCGGCGCCCCGTTGGGGCCCGCCTTCACCCACGGCGGCACCAGCCCCCAGCGCATCAACCGCACCCGCCGGGTCGGCTCGTCGTCGGGCTCGCTATGCCGGGCGACCACGGCCGCGATCGTCGAGGTGGGCGCCACGTTGTAGTTCGGGCCGCCGGCCCGCTCGGAGCCGGCCGTGCCGGTGGCTTCGTCGATGGCCTGGATCTTCTCGGCCAGCAGCGCCGGGTCGGTGGTCACCGCGAACCGTCCGCACATGTCTCCATGGTGGCAGAAGCAGCCGACAGGGCAGGATGGAGCGGTGAGCACCTGGCCGGCCCCGTCCACGTCGTCCCCGATTACCGCCACGGTCACCGTGCCCGGCTCGAAATCGCAGACCAACCGGGCGCTGGTACTCGCGGCGCTGGCGGCCGCGCAGGGTCAGGGCGACTCCACCATCGTCGGGGGGCTGCGCAGCCGCGACACCGACCTGATGGTCGGCGCGCTGCGCACCCTGGGTTTGCGGCTGGCCGAGGACGAGGCCGAGCTGACCGTCGGCGGCGCGATCTCCCCGGCACCGGGCGCCCGGGTGGACTGTGGGCTGGCCGGCACCGTGCTGCGGTTCGTGCCGCCGCTGGCCGCGCTGGGGAAGGCGGTGGTGGAGTTCGACGGTGACGAGCAGGCCAGGACCCGGCCGATCACGCCGCTGCTGGAGGCGCTGGGAGTCCTCGGCGTCGACATCGACGGCACCAGCCTGCCGTTTACCGTGCGCGGCACCGGCGCGGTCAGCGGCGGCACGGTGGCCATCGACGCGTCGGCGTCGTCGCAGTTCGTCTCCGGGCTGCTGCTATCCGGTGCGGCGCTGACCGAGGGGCTGACCGTGCAGCACACCGGGGCGGCCCTGCCGTCGGCGCCGCATATCGCCATGACCGTGACGATGCTGCGGCAGGCCGGCGTCGACGTCGACGACACCGTCCCCAACCGGTGGCGGGTGGCGCCCGGTGCGGTGGCGGCCCGGCGCTGGGAGATCGAAGCCGACGTGTCCAACGCGCTGCCGTTTTTGGCCGCCGCCGTGGTCACCGGCGGCACCGTGAGCATCACCGGCTGGCCCACCGCCGGCGTCCAACCCACCGACGCCATCCTGGGCATTCTGCGTCGGCTGAACACCGTGGTGTCGCAATCGAACTCGTATCTCGAGGTGAGCGGCTCGCGAGACTATGAGGGCTTCGACGTCGACCTGCGCGATGTCGGTGAACTCACCCCGACGGTGGCCGCGCTGGCGGCGCTGGCCACCCCCGGGTCGGTGTCCCGGCTGACCGGGATCGCGCACCTGCGCGGCCACGAGACCGACCGGCTGGCCGCGCTGCGCACCGAGATCAACCGGCTGGGCGGCGACTGCGCCGAAACCCCGGACGGCCTGGTGATCACCGCGACACCGCTGCACGGCGGGGTCTGGCACGCCTACGCCGATCACCGGATGGCCACCGCCGGCGCGATCGTCGGGCTGCGGGTCGACGGCGTGCGGGTGGACGATATCGGCAGCACCGCCAAGACGCTGCCGGAGTTTCCGCGGCTGTGGGCCGAGATGCTGGCCGGTCAAGGGCGCGACGATTGAGACCCGGCGACTACGACGAATCCGACGTCAAGATCCGCGCGGGCCGGCGCACCCGGCCGCGGACCAAGACCCGCCCCGAGCACGCCGACGCCAAGGCCGCCATGGTCGTCGGCGTCGACCGGGGCCGCTGGACCTGCGCGCTGGGGCGCGACCCGCGGCACCCGGTCACCGCGATGCGGGCCCGCGAACTGGGCCGGACCCCGATCGTCGTCGGCGACGACGTCGACCTGGTCGGGGACCTGACCGGGCGCCCGGACACGCTGGCCCGCATCGTGCGGCGGGCAACCCGCCGAACGGTGTTGCGCCGCACCGCCGATGACACCGACCCCACCGAGCGGGTGGTGGTCGCCAACGCCGACCAACTGTTGATCGTCGTCGCGCTGGCCGACCCGCCGCCGCGCAGCGGGCTGGTGGACCGGGCGCTGATCGCCGCCTACGCCGGCGGGCTTACCCCGATCCTGTGCCTGACCAAAACCGACCTGGCCCCGCCGGAGCCGTTCGCCGAGCAGTTCACCGGCCTGGACCTCACCGTGGTCACCGCCGGCCGCGACGATCCGCTGGCGGCGGTGGCCGATCTGCTGGTCGGCCAGATCACCGTGTTGCTCGGGCATTCCGGGGTCGGCAAATCCACCTTGGTGAATCGCCTGGTGCCCGACGCCGGTCGGGCCACCGGTGACGTTTCCGGCGTCGGCAAGGGGCGGCATATCTCGACCCAGTCGGTGGCGCTGCCGCTGCGCGACGGCGGGTGGGTGATCGACACCCCGGGGGTCCGCTCGTTCGGGTTGGCCCACATCGAGCCCGACGATGTGCTGATGGCGTTCTCCGATCTGGCCGAGGCGATCGCCGAATGTCCGCGCGGCTGCGGGCATCTGGGCCCGCCGGCCGACCCGGAATGCGCGCTGGATACGCTCAGCGGCCCGGCCGCCCGGCGGGTGGCCGCGGCCCGGCGGCTGCTGGCCGCGTTGACCGAGGCCTAGGTCCCGTCTCCCCGCGAGCGTGCGTGTCCCCGGCCGACACGCCGCGTGAAACACCGATTCTGCGCACGCTCGGGCGCGCTCAGGGCCTGATGGCCAGCAGCGCTGGCGTGTGGCCCGGCCACGCGGCACTCATCTGATCAATCAGGGCGCGCGCTTCGGCGGCCGGGCCCATCGCCACGGCCCGTCGAAACGCGTTCGAGCGCGTCAGACTCCACAGCAGCCCCGCCAACGAACGCCGGTACCGGACAACGGCCGCCCGCTCGCCGTCGGCGGTGACGATCGCACCGTCACACCGCAACTGGTCGAGTCGAGCGCCGCGGGCAACGACCGTTATCTGGTGACCGGCGTTGGCGAGTTGGAACGCGAAGGTACTGCCGATTCCACCGGGCCCGATGACGGCGATGCGCATGCGGCGATGCTACGCAGCGTCAGGAGCCTCGCCCTCGCGAGCGTGCGCAGAATCGGGGTTCTGCACGGCGTGTCGACCGGGGACACGCACGCTCGCGCGAGAAGTGCCGCGAGAGGACCGCCACTCCCGCACCGCGGCGATCGCGCTCTTGAGCCCGCGCCGGCGCCCGGTGACCGGATCCGCCGCCGCGAACCCCTCGCCCAGGGCCGCGAACATCTTTTCGCTGCGGGTCTCCGGGGCGTCGTCGACGGTGTCGCGCAGGAACTTATCCGGCAGCGACAGTTTGGCGATGGTGCGCCAGGTCTTGGCGTACTGCACCAGGAACGGCCCGCTGGTGTAGGGCAGGTCGTATTTGTCACAGACCTCCCGCACCCGCACCGCGACCTCGGCATACCGGTTGCTCGGCAGGTCGGGGAACAGGTGGTGCTCGATCTGGTGCGACAGGCTGCCGCTCATGAACCGCATCGCCGGCCCGGCGTCGATGTTGGCGCTGCCCAACATTTGCCGCAGGTACCACTGCCCCTTGGACTCGCCGATCATGTCGGTCTTGGTGAATTTCTCGGCGCCGTCCGGGAAATGGCCGCAGAAGATGATCGCGTTGGACCACACGTTACGGATCACGTTGGCTATCGCGTTGGCCGTCGCCGTGGACCTGTACGTCGCCCCCGGCGACAGCGCGGTCAGCGCCGGGAACGCGACATAGTCCTTGAGCAGCTGCCGGCCGGCCTTACCGGAGAACTCCCGCAGCCGCACCAGGGTGGCCTCCCGGTCCGAGCGGCCCTTGAAGATCTTGCCGATCTCCAAGTGCTGCAACGCAACTCCCCATTCGAACCCGATCGCCAACATGGTGTTGAACACCAGGTTGAGCAGGTTGAACCGCTTCCACGGCTGATCGCGGGTGACGCGCAGCAGCCCGTAGCCCACATCGTCGTCCATGCCCAGGATGTTGGTGAACTTGTGGTGCTGGAAGTTGTGGGTGAACCGCCAATGCTTGGACGCCCCGCTCATGTCCCACTCCCAGCTGCTGGAGTGGATCTCCGGGTCGTTCATCCAGTCCCACTGGCCGTGCATGACGTTGTGGCCGATCTCCATGTTCTCGATGATCTTGGCCACGCCCAACGTCACCGTGCCCGCCCACCAGGCGGTCCGCCGGGAACTGGCCGCCAGCAACAGCCGACCGGCCAGCTCAAGGCCCCGCTGCGCGGCGATGGTGCGGCGGATGTAGCGCGCATCCCGCGCACCGCGCGAGTCCTCGATATCGCGACGGATGGCGTCGAGTTCGGCGGCCAGGTTCTCCACATCGGCGTCGGTCAGATGCGCGAATACTTCGACGTCAGTGATCGCCACTAATCCTGCCTTCCCAGTCTCCCGACCCGTGAACCTACGTTAGCGTAACCTACGACACCGTAGGTTACCAGTGGGTAGCCCCTAGATGTCGAGTACACAATCGCCGGACGCGGCCGAGACGCAGGTTTGGATCCGGCTGCCCGGTTCGTGTTCGGCCCCGTTGCGCAGGTCGCGGACGTGGCCCTCGACGAGGTCGACCACGCACGACTGGCAGATCCCCATCCGGCAGCCGAACGGCATCTGCACCCCCACCTGCTCCCCGGCGTCCATCAGCGAGGTCGCCGCGTCGGCGACCACGCTGCGGTCGCTGCGCTGGAAGGTCACCGTGCCGCCGGGACGGCCCTTGGTGTCCACCCGAGCCAGCGCGAACCGCTCCAGGTGCAACCGGTCATCCAGGCCGGCGGCCGCCCACAGTCGCTCGACGTCGTTCAACATCGCCCCGGGTCCGCACGCCCAGGTCTGCCGCTGCCGCCAATCCGGCACCGCCGCGTCCAGGGCGTCCATCCGGCTCAAGTCCAGCCGGCCGTGACTGCGGGTGGTGCGCAGTTGCAGCCGGTAGCCGGGGTGGTCGCGGGCCAGGTCGGCGAGCTCGGCGCCGAACATGACCTCGTCGGCCGTCGGCGCCGAATGCAGGTGCACGATGTCGGTGACCTGGCCGCGGCGGACCAGCGTGCGCAACATCGACATCACCGGGGTGATCCCGGACCCGCCGGTGATGAACAGCACCGCCGGCGGCGCCGGGTCGGGCAGCACGAAATTGCCCTGCGGCGCGGCCAATCGCACGATGGTGCCGCGAGCCAGGCCGGCCACCAGGTGGCTGGACAAGAATCCCTCCGGCATGGCTTTGACAGTGATGGTCACCGTGCGCGCCCCGGTGACCGGGGTGGAGGTCAGCGAGTACGACCGCCACCGCCACCGGCCGTCGACCAGCACACCGATGCCGATGTACTGGCCGGGCTGGTAGTCGAAGCTAAAGCCCCAGCCGGGCTTGATCACCAGCGTGGCGGAATCCTCGGTTTCCCGGCGGACCTCCAGCACCCGGCCCCGCAACTCGCGCGCCGACCACAACGGGTTGGCCAGCTGCAGGTAGTCGTCGGGCAGCAGCGGCGTGGTGATCCGGGCCGCGATGCTGCGCAACGCATTCCAGCCCGGGTGCCGGTCGGCGCCCGCGATGCTGGGGCGTCGGGTATCGCCCACGTTGGCGGTAATTTTCATGTATTTCTTGCCCACTAGAAGCTCCTGCTCACCACCCGGCTCCCCGGACAACGTCAACAACCTACGCTACCGTAACCTACGGTACCGTATCCGGCGCGCGGGCCGGTTGGTCCGGGCGCGTTCACTCTGCGCACACCACGCAGAAGTGCGAGTAGCCCACCTGGTGGGCGCAGAATCAACGAACAGCGCGGCGCCGGTCAGAGCAGTTCCAGCAGGAACGGCAGCTCCTGGGTGGCATACCAGGCCAGGTCGTGGTCCTGGGCGTCGCCGACGGTCAGTTCGGCGTCCTCGTCGCCGAGATCGGCTTCGTCGATGACGGCCACGGCCGCGGCCACCGCGGGTTCGGCGGCGGCGTTGTCCACATAGGTCGCGACCACGTTGTCCAGCGCCACCGGTCCCGCCAGCCGCACCACGGCGTCGTCGAGGTCGGGGCGGGCGGTGACCCCTTCGATGTCGGCGACCAGCACCGCCCGGCGGGTCGGCAGCGCGGCCGGTTCGGTGCCCTCGGTGGCCAACAGCCGCAACGACGCCAGCGCCGCCTCGCGCAGCGCGACCTCGGCGAGTTCCTCGTCGTCACCGTGCGCATACGCCTCGCGCAGTCGGGGCGTCACCGCGAACGCGGTGCCGCTGACCGGCCGCAACGAACCGTCGGCGACCAGTTGCTGCAGCATCGCCAGCGTCGCCGGGATGTAGACCCGCATCAGCTGACCTTAACCGGCTACTCCCGATCACCCAGCAATGTGGCCACGTGGTCGTCGACATAGTGGTAGCGCTCCCGCGGCGGACGGTGATAGGTGCCGCTGGCCACCACCCGTTTGGGCAGCTCCACGGCGGGTTGCGGGACCGGGTGGTAGTCGATGCTGGCCAGCAGGTGCGCCATCATGTTCAGCCGGGCATGCCGCTTGATGTCGGATTCCACCACGTACCACGGGCTGGCCGGGATGTCGGTGTGTTCCATCATCTCGTCCTTGGCCCGCGAGTAGTCCTCCCACCGGTAGATGGACTCCAGGTCCATCGGGCTGAGCTTCCACTGCCGGACCGGGTCCTTGCGCCGCTTGCGGAACCGGCGCAGCTGCTCCTCGTCGGACACCGAGAACCAGTACTTGCGCAGCACGATCCCGTCCTCGATGAGCATCTGCTCGAACAGCGGGGTCTGCCGCAAAAACAGCGCATGCTCGGCCGGGGTGCAAAACCCCATCACCTTCTCGACACCGGCGCGGTTGTACCAGGACCGGTCGAAGAGCACCATTTCCCCGCGGGTCGGCAGCCGCTCGACGTAGCGCTGGTAGTACCACTGCCCGCGTTCCCGCTCGGTGGGTGCCGGCAGCGCCGCGATCCGCACCACCCGCGGACTCAGATATTCGGTGATGCGTTTGATCGTTCCGCCCTTGCCGGCGGCGTCGCGGCCCTCGAAGACCACCACGATGCGGGCGCCGGTGTCGCGCACCCACTCCTGCAGCCGGACGAATTCGGTTTGCAGACGGAACAGCTCGGCTTCGTACACGTCTTTGGCGAGCTTGGCCCCGCTCACTTCGCGGCCTCCAGCAACTCGTCCAGCGATTCGGCCAGCAGCGCCGGCAGCATGTCGACGTCGCTCATCGCTTGCCGGTCGGCGTTGATCCCGAAATACACCATCCCGTTGTAGGACGTCACCCCGATGGCCAGCACCTGGTTGTACAGCAGCGGGGGCACGGCATAGGTTTCGAGCAGTTTCGTGCCGGCGATGTACATCTGCGCCTGCGGGCCGGGCACATTGGTCATCAACAGATTGAACACCCGCGCGGAGTAGGTGGTGGCCACCCGGGTGCCCATCGCGTGCAGGGTGGACGGCGCAAACCCGGACAGGGTGATGATGGTGCGCGCGTCGACCGCGGTGCCCGACGCCGAATGCGCTTCGGTGGCGTGGGCGATCTGGGACAGCCGGATCACCGCGTTGGGCTCCCCCACCGGCAGGTCGACCAGCAGCGGCGTCACCGCGCTGATGGCCTGGCCCTGGCCGGGCGGGTCGACACTGCCGTCGGGGTAGACCGACAGCGGCGCCATCGCCCGCACCGTCGCCGTCGGCGCCACCGGCTCGCCGCGGGACAGCAGCCAGTTGCGCAGCGCCCCGGCCACCACCGCCAGCACCACATCGTTGACCGTGCAGCGGTACCGAACGTGCACGGCGCGGTAGTCGGTGAGCGCGGCCCGGCACACGGTGAACCGGCGGCTGCGCGTCACGGTGGTGTTCAGTGGGCTGCTGGGAGCGGTGCCGCGCACCACGGTCCGCGCCAGATTGGCCACGTTGCGGCCCATGTCGGCCAGGTAGCCGGCGTTGGTGGCGACGTCGCTGAGCACCGACCGGGCCATCCCGACCGAGGCGACCGGCCGCGCCACCCAATCCGCGACCGCACCAACGACCAGTTCCGCGGTGCCCGGTTCGCGTCGGGGAATCCAGATGTCCTCCCCGAACGGGGGCGGATGCTGCACCCGGTCGACCATGACGTGGCCGATCTCCAGCGCCGACATGCCGTTGACCAGCGCCTGGTGCGATTTGGTGTAGAGCGCCAGCCGGTTGTTGGCCAACCCCTCGACCAGATACATCTCCCACAGCGGCCGCGACTTGTCCAGCGGCTGCTGCGCCAGCCGGGCGATCAGGCCGTGCAGCTGCTCGTCGCTGCCCGGCGACGGCAGCGCCGAGCGGCGCACGTGGTAGGTGATGTCGAAGTCGCGGTCGTCGATCCACACCGGCCGGGCCAGCCCCATGGTCACTTCCCGGACCTTTTGCCGGTAGCGCGGTATCTGCGGGAGCCGCTCCTCCACGGTGGCCAGCAACTTTTCGTAGCTCAACCCGGCGCGCGGCCGCCGCAGGATCGACAGCGCCCCCACGTACATCGGCGTGGCGGTGTTCTCCAGCCGGTAGAAGGACGCGTCCGACGCGGACAACCGGGTCACCATCGCGGCCCGTCCTCCCTGGCTCGTTCGGCCCGTCGCGGGCTGGAAAAGCTAACCCGCCCACCGTAACCGGCGCACTGGCCGCCGCGCAGCGCAGGTACACACAAATCCGCCCGCTGTGCGATGATGACCGCAGCGTTCTGCCACTCTCCAGCAGGCCCGCCGGTGTATTCGATCTGGAGAGTTGACGTGCCCAACAACCGCCCCACCCTCGCCGTCGTTCCCGTCGTCGACTACGAACCGCCGCCGCGGGCGGTGCCGCACGGTCGCCCGTCGTGCCCGCCGCGGCGCCGGGTGCGCAGCCCGCACCATCCCCCGGCCGCGGTGCTCTCACCGGCGCTGCGGGCCGCCGGCGTGTTCGCCGCCACCGCACTGCGCCGGGTCCTGGAGGTCGTCGACCGGCGTCGCCCGGCCGCCCAACTGCGTCCGCTGCTGACCGCGTCGCTGGTGGACGCCGTGTTGTCCATGCGTCCGGCGGTGGTCGGCGCCGGCGGTGCGGCGACGCTGCGGCGGCTGCGGCTGCAGCCGGTGGGGCCCGACGACCCGCCGGGCGCGGTGGAGGTATTCGGCAGCTACACCCGGGGTCCGCGGACGCACGCCGTCGCCTGCCGGGTCGAACCCGCCCCCGACGACGACACCCGGTGGCGGGTGGTTGCCCTGCACATCGGCTAGCGCCGGTTACCGCTTCTTGGTGGACTTGGGCTGCTTGGGGCCGCGGCCCTGCCGGCGCGCCGCCTCGCGGCGCTCGCGCCGGGTGCCGCCGGTCGCGGCGGACTGCCGGCCCTGGCCGTTGCCCCGCTGCACCTGGGCCGACCCGTCCTCGGCGGGACCCGAATACGTCAGGGCCCGCCCCGCGTCGTCGTCGATGCCCTTGGCGCGCAACGCCTGCGGTGCCGCGGGCCGGGATTCGCCGCCGGCGGCCGCGGCGGCCGGGACTCGCTGCTGGGCGCTGGCCGCGGCGGCCGCGGCGAACTCCGTCAACGACTCGGGCGACTCCACCGGGGCCACCGCCGGCGCCGGCGCGGCCTCCACGGACACGTTGAACAGGAAGCCGACCGACTCCTCCTTGAGCCCGTCGAGCATGCCGATGAACATGTCGTAACCCTCCCGCTGGTATTCCACCAGGGGGTCGCGCTGGGCCATCGCGCGCAGCCCGATGCCCTCCTTGAGGTAATCCATCTCGTAGAGGTGCTCGCGCCACTTGCGGTCGATGACGTTGAGCAGCACGCTGCGCTCCAGCTGGCGCATGGCGCCGTCCCCGGCCAGCTCCTCGAGCTCGGCCTCCCGCGCGGCGTAGGCGCGTTCGGCGTCCTCGATCAGCGCATCGAGCAGTTCCTCGCGGGTCAGCTCCCCGGGCTCGCCGATCTCGGTGGAGTCCAGCAGGTCCTTGTGGTCGATGCCGACCGGGTACAGCGTCTTGAGCGCGGTCCACAGCGCGTCGAGGTCCCAGTCCTCGGCGTAGCCCTCGGCGGTGGCGCCGTTGACGTAGGCGGTGATCACGTCGCGCAGCATGTCGAGGGCCTGCTCCCGCAGGTTCTCCCCCTCCAGGATCCGGCGGCGCTCGGCGTAGATGACCTTGCGCTGCTGGTTCATCACCTCGTCGTATTTGAGGACGTTCTTTCTGACCTCGAAGTTCTGCTGCTCGACCTGGGTTTGGGCGCTCTTGATGGCCCGGGTCACCATCTTGGCCTCGATCGGCACATCGTCGGGCAGGTTGAGCCGGGTCAGCAACGCTTCCAGCGCCGCGCCGTTGAAGCGGCGCATCAACTCGTCGCCCAGCGACAGGTAGAACCGGGATTCGCCGGGATCGCCCTGGCGGCCGGAGCGCCCGCGCAGCTGGTTGTCGATGCGCCGCGACTCGTGCCGCTCGGTGCCCAGCACGTACAGCCCGCCGGCCTCGACGACCTCCTTGGCCTCGTCGGCGGCCTCGGCCTTGACCTGCGGCAGCACCTCGTGCCAGGCGGCCTCGTACTCGTCGGCGGTTTCCACCGGGTCCAGGCCCTGTTGGCGCAGCCGCTTGTCGGCCAGGAAGTCGGGGTTACCGCCCAGCACGATGTCGGTGCCGCGACCGGCCATGTTGGTGGCCACCGTGATCGCGCCGCGCCGGCCGGCCTCGGCGATGATGCCGGCCTCCTGCTCGTGGTACTTGGCGTTGAGCACGTTGTGCGGGATGCGCCGCTTCTGGAACTGCCGGGACAGATACTCCGAGCGCTCCACGCTGGTGGTGCCGATCAGCACCGGCTGGCCCTTCTCGTAGCGTTCGGCGACGTCGTCGACGACCGCGAGGTACTTGGCCTCCTCGGTCTTGTAGATCAGGTCGGACTGGTCGGTGCGGACCATCGGCTTGTTGGTCGGAATCGACACCACGCCCAGCTTGTAGATCTCGTGCAGCTCGGCGGCCTCGGTTTGGGCGGTGCCGGTCATGCCGGCCAGCTTGTCGTAGAGCCGGAAGTAGTTCTGCAGGGTGATGGTGGCCAGCGTCTGGTTCTCGGCCTTGATCTCGACGTGCTCCTTGGCCTCGATGGCCTGGTGCATGCCCTCGTTGTAGCGCCGCCCGATCAGCACCCGGCCGGTGAACTCGTCGACGATGAGCACCTCGCCGTCGCGGACGATGTAGTCCTTGTCGCGCTGGAACAGCTCCTTGGCCTTCAGCGCGTTGTTGAGGTAGCTGACCAGCGGCGAGTTGGCGGCCTCGTACAGGTTGTCGATGCCCAGCTGATCCTCGACGAACTCCACCCCCAGCTCGTGCACGCCGACGGTGCGCTTGCGCAGGTCGACCTCGTAGTGGGTGTCCTTCTCCATCAGCGGCGCCAGCCGGGCGAACTCGGTGTACCAGTTCGAGCCGCCGTCGGCGGGCCCGGAGATGATCAGCGGGGTGCGGGCCTCGTCGATCAGGATCGAGTCGACCTCGTCGACGATCGCGAAGTTGTGGCCGCGTTGTACCAGGTCTTCCAGCGAATGCGCCATGTTGTCGCGCAGGTAGTCGAAGCCGAACTCGTTGTTGGTGCCGTAGGTGATGTCGGCGTTGTAGGCGACCCGCCGCTCGTCGGGGGTCATGCCGGACAGGATCACCCCGACCTCCAGGCCGAGGAAGCGGTGCACCCGGCCCATCCACTCGCTGTCGCGTTTGGCCAGGTAGTCGTTGACGGTGACGACGTGCACGCCGTCCCCGGCCAGCGCGTTGAGGTAGGCGGGCAGCACACAGGTCAGGGTTTTGCCCTCACCGGTCTTCATCTCGGCGACGTTGCCGAAGTGCAGCGCCCCGGCACCCATCACCTGCACGTCGAACGGGCGCTGGTTGAGCACCCGCCACGCCGCTTCGCGGGCCACCGCGAACGCCTCGGGCAGCAGGTCGTCGAGGGATTCCCCGTCGCCGAGCCGCTTTTTGAACTCGTCGGTTTTGGCGCGCAGCTCGGCGTCGGTCAGCTTCTCCACGTCGTCGGACAAGGTGTTGACATAGTCGGCGACGCGTTTGAGGCGCTTGACCATGCGACCTTCGCCAAGGCGCAGCAACTTGCTCAGCACAGCTTGTCCCCTACGGATCGGAGTCTTTTAGCGTCCCCCATCGTAGGCGACGAACTGGAGATAGCCGCCGCAGCGGCGATCACGCGGGCGGCGCCGCCGGGCGCCGCGGGTCGCCGCCGTTCGTCAGGCCAACCGGATCAGCCCGTAGTCGTAGCCGTGCCGGCGGTAGACCACCGACGGCCGCTCGCTCTCCTTGTCGAAGAACAAGAAGAAGTCGTGACCCACCAGCTCCATCTCGTAGAGCGCGTCGTCGACCGACATCGGCACCGCGGCGTGCTCCTTGGTCCGCACGATCCGCCCCGGCTCCCGGTCGGTGCCGTCGAACGCGGTGTCCACCTCGACGCCGTCACGCTGATGCGGCCGGGTGGCGTCGACGTCCCAGGCGCTCGGCGACGGCTCCGGCGCCGCGGTGGCGGCGGTGGCCTCGAACACCGAGACCGGCCTCTTGTCGCCGTAGTGCACCTTGCGGCGATCGTTGCCACGGCGCAGCCGGCTTTCCAGCCGGTCGACGGCGGCCTCGAACGCCGCGTAGAAGCTGTCGGCGCGGGCCTCACCACGCACCACCGGCCCGCGGCCCCGGGCGGTGATCTCCACCTGCTGGCAGGACTTGCGCTGGCGTCGGTTGCGGGCGTGTTTGAGTTCGACGTCGAAGAGGTAAACGGAGCGGTCTAATCGTTCCAGGCGGGACAGCTTCTGCGAAACGTAGATACGGAAGTGATCGGGGATCTCGACGTTGCGGCCCTTGACCACGACGTCGGCGCGAAGCGTCGGTTCGGCCTGGTCGTCGGTGTCGGTCGACACTGGGCTGGTATCCACGAATTGGCTTGCCATACTCCACACTCGTTTCTTCATCACGTCGCACGCACGGGGCGTGTTGGGGTTGTCATGCGGAAACCGCTACGAGATGTCGAAGACTCACCTCCTACCGGAGAGTCGCCGCCGTCAGACGGGTGCTTGACCCCGACGGTAGCCCGTGTTCACCGGTCTGTGCCACTACTTTCGCAGACCCGTTGCGAGTTCTTCACGCGGTTGACGCGGCGGCAATTTACGCGGCCGCGATCACCAGCACACCGGCCACCCGGGCCCCATCCGCCCGCAGGATCCGGACCGATTCGGCGGCGGTCGCCCCGGTGGTGACGATGTCGTCGACCACCAAAATCTCGGTGCCGATCGGGGTCCGTCGCCGCCGCGCTACCCGCCCGGCGATGTTGCGTTCCCGGGCGGCGCTGCCCAACCCCACCGAGTCCCGGACCAGCGCCCTCATCCGCAGCGCGGGCACCACGACGACGCCCGGGTGGTCGGCCACCGCGGTCCGCGCGATGCGGGTGACCGGGTCACCGCCGCGGCGGCGGGCCGCGAAACGCCGCGTCGGCGCCGGCACCAGGGTCAGCGGCGGCTCGACCATGCCCCAGCTGAGCAACCGGTGCAGCCCGGTCGCCAGCGCCCGGGCCAGCGGGGCGACCAGGTCGGCGCGGCCGCGTTCCTTGACGGCCACGATCGCGGCCCGGCGCGCGCCGGCGTAGCGACCCAACGCGAACACCGGCACCCCCGGGTCCAGGCGCGGGGTGACCAGGTGCGGCCGGCCCGGTTCGACGGTCAGCTCGGCGGCGCAGGCGGCGCACCACCGGGTCGACGGCGCCCCGCACCCGCCGCAGACCAGCGGTAGGGCCAGATCGAGCATGAGGCCAGTGTGGCGGCGGGGTGTGACAATCAGCCCGGCAGCACCGGCACCGCCCCGGGCACCATGAACGGGCCCACCGGCGACCAGCCCTGTTTGGCGTCGGCCGAGCTGGACAGCTGCAGCACCCCGCGCGGGTCGGCGACGTACACCGTCGACGGGTTGGCGGCGATCGCGGTCACCGGCAGCTGCAGGTTGCCGCCGGCGGCGTCGGAGTTGACGCCGTCGATGTTCACGTAGGACACCGGGTGCGCGGCATCGGTGCGGCTGACCACGATGTCGTCGCCGGTGCGCCAGGACAGCGACACCACCGAGGTGCCCAGCCCGAAACCCAGCCGGCGCGGGTAGGTCAGCGCGAACTGGCCGGCCTTGTTTTGCTCGACGCTGGCCAGGATCACCTGGCCCTCGATGACCATCGCGGCCCGGGTGCCGTCCCGGGACAGTTGCAGGTCGGTGATCGGCCCGGGGAACCGGGCAAGCACCGCCCCGGAATCCACCGGGATCCGGGCCGGCTGCCCCGACGCCGGTTCTTGGATGGCGCGCAGCACATTGTTGCCGTCCACCACCACCCACACCGCGTCGTCCAACGACCAGCTGGGGCGCGAGACGGTGTGCCCGTCGGCGGCCTGCACCGCCTCCCCGCCGAGGTCCCCGATCCACAGCGACGCCGCCATATCGGGTGCGCCCGGGCGGGCCACCACCACCGAGGCCACCTGGCGCCCGGTGTGCGACAGCGCCGCCGACACCTGGTCGGTCGCCCGGCCGAACGCCCCGGGCACCGTGGTGGACCGCTTGCCGTCCAACGCGACCAGCGAGCCGCCCACCAGGGCGTGCACCCCGGCGGCGGCGCCGTCGGCCGCGCCCGGGTCGGTGGCCGCGACATCGGAGGTGGTCCAGCCGTCGGAGAACCGGTCGTCGAGGGCGGCGCCGTCGGCGTTGATCACATACGGCGCCTTGATATCGGCGCGGGCCAACGTCCAGATGATCTGCGCGGCAAGCAGTTGCCGGCTGTGCGGATCGGTGGTCGACAAGTTCTCCAGGTCGATGCGCGCCCCGCCGTAGCCGCGGCCGATGCCGCTGGAGCCGCCGTCGGCGCGGGTCACCGGCCCGCGCAGCCGCAGCGGCCCGGCCAGCAGGTTGCGCACCGTGTTGGCCATCTCCGGGCGTGGCCCGGCGATCAGCTTGGACACCAGCTCGGTGGGCAGCTGATCGGGGTCGGACACCGCGACGTAGCGCGGATCGGGCACCACCGTCTTGCCGGTGGGGTCGGCGAAGTACAGGGTGTGCCGTTTGTAGGTGGCCTGGAATTGCTGCCAGTCCAAAAACACCCCGTTGGGCAGCCGGTCGATCCGCCAGCCGCCGGAGGTTTTGACCAGCTCGATCGGGCCGGGATCGGGTAGCTGGCCCGCCCCGGTCTCGAACACCCCCATATCGGACAGCGACCCCAGGATGTCGGCGCGCATGGCCACCGACACCCGGTCGGCGCTGCGGGTTTCGACGAACACCACGTTGTCGACGAGCATCGCGCTACCGGCGTCGTCCCAGGCGTCGGAGGCCGACTGGGTGAGGAATTGCCGGGCCGCCAGGTGCCGGTTGGCCGGATCGGCGGTGGCCTTGAGGAATTCGCGCAGCAGCAGGTCGGGGTCCATGCCCGGGGTCGGTTTGGGCAGGTTCGACGGCGCCGGGCGCTCCACGGTGCCGATGGCCTGCGGCGCCGACGAGCTGGGCACCCCCGCGCAGCCGGCCAGCACCGCGGCCAGGACGCAGGCCAGCGCCATCAGAGCGCGCCGCATCATCCGCTCCTCTCCGCGGGCTCGTGCTGGCGGCCGCGCCGCTTCGCCTCGGGCGCAATCGGTTTCATCGGCAGCGGGCTGGTGGTGACCTTGTGGCCGCGCACCAGTGGCAGCGTCAACCGGAAGCAGGCGCCGTTGCCGGGCTCGCCCCACGCCTCCAACCGGCCCTGGTGCAGCCGGGCGTCCTCGACGCTGATCGCCAACCCCAGACCGGTGCCCCCGGAGCGGCGCACCCGGGACGGGTCGGAGCGCCAGAACCGGCTGAACACCAGCTTCTCCTCGCCCGGCCGCAGCCCCACCCCGTAGTCGCGCACGGTGACCGCGACGGTGTCCTCGTCGGCGGCCATCCGGATCCGCACCGGCTTGTGTTCGGCGTGGTCGATGGCGTTGGCGATCAGGTTGCGCAGGATGCGCTCCACCCGGCGCGGGTCGACCTCGGCGATCACCTCGTCCTCGGGCATGTCCACCTGCAACGTGATCTCGGCCTCGTCGGCCAGGTGCCCGACGTTGTCCAGCGCGCTGCGCACCGTGGACCGCAGATCGACGGCCTCCACCGACAACTCGGCCACCCCGGCGTCGTGCCGGGAGATCTCCAGCAGGTCGTTGAGCAGCGTCTCGAACCGGTCCAGCTCGCTGACCATCAGCTCGGTGGAGCGGGCCAGCGCCGGGTCGAGGTCCTCGATGTGGTCGTAGATCAGGTCGGCGGCCATCCGCACGGTGGTCAGCGGGGTGCGCAGCTCGTGGCTGACGTCGGAGGTGAACCGGCGCTGCAGGTTGCCGAATTCCTCCAGCTGTTCGATCTGCCGGGACAGGCTTTCGGCCATGTCGTTGAACGACACCGCCAGCCGGGCCATGTCGTCCTCGCCGCGCACCGGCATCCGCTCGGACAGGTGCCCCTCGGCGAACCGTTCGGCGATCCGCGACGCCGACCGCACCGGCAGCACCACCTGCCGCGACACCAGCAGCGCGATCCCGGCCAGCAGCACCAGCAGCACCAGCCCGCCGGTGGCCATGGTGCCGCGCACCAGCTTGATCGTGCTTTCCTCGTTGCCCAGCGGGAAGATCAGGTACAGCTCCAGGTTGCTGACCTTGGACAGCGTCGGGGTGCCGATGATCAGCGCCGGCCCGGAGAACCCGTCGGAGTGCACGGTCGCGTACTGGTAGCTGACCTGGCCGGCCTTGACGAAGTCGCGCAGCGAGCCGGGCACCTGGTCGATGGGTCCGGCCGCGGTCGCCGCCCGCGGGCCGTCGCCGGGCACCACCAGCACCGCGTCGAAGGCCCCGGCCGGCCCGACCGACGAGGTCGGGTCGGTTTTCGAGGTCAAGGTGTTGCGGGCCAGCTGCAGGCTGGAATCCAGCGAGCGGGCCTCCTCACCGCCGACGATGCCGCTGACGGTGGTGCGGGCCCGCTGGATCTGCTCGGTGGCCGCCCGGACCTTGATGTCGAGCACCCGGTTGGTGACCTGGCTGGTCAGCACGAAGCCGAGCACCAGGATCACGGCCAGCGACAGCCCCAGCGTCAACACCACCACCCGCAGCTGCAGCGAGCGACGCCACGCGACGGCCACGGCGCGCGTCAACGCGTTCATGCCGTGCAACAGCGGACCGGAACGCCCCCAGCGACCTCGAATGCGTCGCCGCGAGCCGAAGATCATCGGCGCCGTTCCTCCGCATCCTCGTCGGGGCGGATCACGGAGGTCCGGCCTTGTAACCCACTCCTCGAACGGTCAGCACCACGGTCGGGTTTTCCGGGTCCTTCTCCACCTTGGCCCGCAACCGCTGCACGTGCACATTCACCAACCGGGTGTCGGCGGGGTGCCGGTAGCCCCACACCTGTTCGAGCAGCACATCACGAGTAAACACCTGCCGGGGTTTGCGTGCCAGCGCCACCAGCAGGTCGAATTCCAGCGGGGTCAGCGAAATCTGCTCGCCTTGGCGGGTGACCTTGTGGGCCGGCACGTCGATGTCCACGTCGGCGATCGACAGCAGCTCGGCGGGTTCGTCGTCGTTGCGCCGCAACCGCGCCCGCACCCGCGCCACCAGCTCCTTGGGTTTGAACGGCTTCATGATGTAGTCGTCGGCCCCCGACTCCAGCCCGAGCACCACGTCGACGGTGTCGGTCTTGGCGGTCAGCATGACAATCGGGATGCCGGAGTCCGCCCGCAGCACCCGGCACACGTCGATGCCGTTCATGCCGGGCAGCATCAGATCCAACAACACCAGGTCGGGACGCAGCTCGCGCACCGCGGTGAGCGCCTGGGTGCCGTCGCCGATGACCGCGGTGTCGAAACCCTCGCCGCGCAGCACGATGGTGAGCATCTCGGCCAGCGACGCGTCGTCGTCGACGACAAGAATCCTTTGCCTCATGGTGTCCATGGTGTCACCAGATCGGGACAAAACGTGGGCACCACGCGCGTGTTTCGTGCTAAAGCGTGTCGAACGACTCTGGTGGGTGTTCGGCCCCGCCCTTCTCGGGCGTCGTCGGTTCAGGCGGCTGGTGCGGTGTGAACGTCGATTCCCGCGTCGTGCGGGCTGGTTTCACCAACACGAGGGTGTTGGTCAGAGCCGTCCCGTCGGCGGGCGTTGGTGGCCCGGCCTCCTGCTTGGGGGTCCGGGGTTCGGTGGAGGTCGTGATGGGTGTGGCCCCAGGGGGCCAGGTTCCGCGCCGCGTTGGTGTCTCTGTCGGCGGTATGCCCGCACCCGCAAGTGAACACCCGATCGGCCAGCGTCATCGCACTGTCGATGACCCCGCATTCGGGGCATAGGCGGGTCGAGGGGTACCAGCGGTCGGCTTCGACGAGCTGGCCGCTGCTCCACGCCTGCTTGTACTTCAACAGGCGAGCGAATTCTGACCAGCCGGCATCAGAAATCGCGCGGGCTAGGCGGTGGTTGGCCAGCATTCCGGCCACGTTCAGGTTCTCGATGACGATCCGGTCGTGGGTCTTGACCAGCTCGCCAGTCACCTGGTGCAGGAAATGGCGGCGCACGCCTGCGACGCGGTGGTGATGCCGCCCCAGCCTGGCGGCAGCATCCTTACGGTTGTGTGATCCTTTCTTCTTGCGGGACAACGATTTCGCCAATCGACGCTGTTTAGCCATGCCAGTTGCGAGTGCTTTTGGCGCGTCGGTGATGCGGGCCACCTCGGTGCCGTCAGCAGTAGCGGCGACCAGGAATGCCGACAAGCCCCGGTCCACCCCCACCCAGCCGCCATCCTCGTCGGGATGGTGCTGGCGGTCGGGGTGCAGGTCGGCGGCTTCGACGTTCAGCGATACCCACCACCGGCCCCCGTGGCCGGTGACGGTGGCAAACAGGATTTTCGCCCGGCCTGTGGTGAGCATGCGTCGCAGTCGGCGAGTGTCGTCGTGTACTGCGATCTGGCCGATGACGGGCAAGGTGACCGACCGCGGTCGGACACCATCACCGATGCGGATCGCTGCCCGCCCGGCCTTGGTGCGCTTGTTGCGCAGCCGAAACGACGGCACCGACGTGGTTTTCTTCTTGAACCGCGGGAAGCCGACCCGCTTACCTTTACGTTTCCCACACCGCGAGTCCGACCAGGCTTTCAAGCCCTTGCCGAGGTCGACGGCGGCTTCCTCAAACACCTGCTGACACACCTCGGTGCGCCACGCCAGACCTGTCACCACCGGGGTCGCCACTCCGGTGGTATCGACGGTCAACACCCGGCCAGCGTCTTCGGTCTTCTTCCACCCGTTGAAGGTGTTGATCAGGTCGAAACCGGTCCATGGAACCTCGATGTCCGGGTTGGCCTTCCGGTCGGTGAGTGCGGTTTTGACGATCCGCAGGCACTGATTGAACGCGAAGCGGGCCGCCCCGGCATGCCGGGACAGCACCACTTCCTGCTCGACGGTGGGGTCGAGGCAGAACTTGAACGTCGTGTGCCGGGCCATCTACCGCAGCATCGCACAGGGCACCGACAAGCACCGCTGACCACGCCTGGGGTGTCAGAGGCCGTCGTCAGGATCGGCGTTCATGTGACCTCTGGCCGCCCCGGCGGCGGTATGCCTCCGACCTGTCCGACACCGCATGGGCGCGTGTGGCCCGGTTCATCGTGGCCGATCATCCGCATGGTGGCCGACCGTGCCCGCCGCAGCGGTGGCCCGAATACCTCAACGCTGAGCTGTATGTGCTGCGCACCGGCTGCGCGCGGCGCCACCTGCCGCACGAGGCCGCGGCCCGAGGCGCGATCAGCGTCGAGGCGGTGTCTGGACGGAAACCCGCCAACAGGTTCCGCGTCCAGCCACGGCCCTGCGTCGTCGAACACACCAACGGCTGGATCAACCACTGCCAGCGCACCGACCCGCCAATACGAACTCACCCCCGAAGCACACGAGGACTTCCCCTACCTCAGCCAAATTGCCCCACTGCCACGCAGACTCGACCCCACCCTATTGTTCGACACGCTTTAGGAACCCAGCGTGGCGGCCAGCGCGGCCGCGTCGACGTCGCCGCCGACCACCTGCCAGCGGCCGCCGAAGCCGCGTTCGGCCAGCCCCCGGTACACCGCGCCGGTCCGGCGCTGCAGCCCGTCATCGCGTTCGTAGCTGTCCCGGGCGCGCAGCGCGTCCTGGCTTTCGCGGTGCTTCGCCCGCTGCCCGGCAAGTTCGGGCGAGACGTCGAGCAGCACCTGCCAGTCGGGGCTGGGCAACTCGAGGCGCTGGTATTCGAGCCGACGCACCCACTCCACCACCGCGCCGTCGGCGTCCTGATGCAGCCGCGCGGCGCTGTAGGCGGCGTTGGAGGCCACGTAGCGGTCCAGGATCACCACGTCATGGTCACCCTGCAGGCCGGCGATCTGTTCCCGGGCCGCGGCCCGGTCCAGCGCGAACAGCATCGCCATGCCGTACACCGAGGCGGCCAGGTCGCCGTGCTCGCCGTGCAGGGCTTCGGCGGCGACGTCGGCGGTCACCGAGGCCCCGTAGCGCGGGAACGCCAACGTCGCGACCGAGTGCCCGCCGGCCCGCCACGCCGCGGCCAGCCCGTCGGACAGGGTGCGTTTGCCGGCGCCGTCGACGCCCTCGATCGCGATCAGCACGGGCCTGTGCCCGCCGAGATCGACATTTCCGCGCGGTCTACTCGCACTTCTTCACGCTAACGTCGATCTCGGCGGCAAAACCGCGGCTCAGTAGCGGTAGTGGTCGGCCTTGTACGGGCCCTCGACGTCGACGCCGATGTATTCGGCCTGGTCCTTGGTCAGCTTGGTCAGCGTGCCGCCGAGCGCGGTGACGTGGATGCGGGCCACCTTCTCGTCGAGGTGCTTGGGCAGCCGGTACACCTCGTTGTCGTATTCGTCGTTTTTGGTCCACAGCTCGATCTGGGCGATCACCTGGTTGGAGAAGCTGTTGCTCATCACGAACGACGGGTGCCCGGTGGCGTTGCCCAGGTTGAGCAGCCGGCCCTCGCTCAGCACGATGATCGACTTGCCGGTGTCGCCGAAGGTCCACTGGTCGACCTGCGGCTTGATGGTGTCGCGGGTGGCCCCGGATTTCTCCAGCCGGGCCATCTGAATCTCGTTGTCGAAGTGGCCGATGTTGCCCAGGATGGCCTGGTCCTTCATCGCCTTCATGTGCTCGAGGGTGATGATGTCCTTGTTGCCGGTGGTGGTGACGACGATGTCGGCCTCCTCGATGGCCTGCTCGACGGTCTTGACGTCGTAGCCGTCCATCAGGGCCTGCAGGGCGTTGATCGGGTCGATCTCGGTGACGGTGACCCGGGCGCCCTGGCCGGCCAGCGATTCCGCGCAGCCCTTGCCGACGTCACCGTAGCCGCAGACCAGCGCCTTCTTGCCGCCGATCAGCACGTCGGTGCCGCGGTTGATGCCGTCGATCAGCGAGTGCCGACAGCCGTACTTGTTGTCGAACTTGGACTTGGTCACCGAGTCGTTGACGTTGATGGCCGGGAAGCTGAGCTCGCCGGCGGCGGCGAACTGGTACAGCCGCAGCACCCCGGTGGTGGTCTCCTCGGTGACGCCGCGCACCGACTCGGAGATCGTCGTCCACTTGGTCTTGTCGGTTTCGAACCGCTCCCGCAGCCGGCCCAGGAAGATCTTCCACTCTTCGGGGTCGTCGTCCTCGGCGGGCGGCACCACGCCGGCCTTCTCGTACTGCGCGCCGCGCAGCACCATCATGGTGGCGTCGCCGCCGTCGTCGAGGATCATGTTGGCCGGCTCGCCCTCCCAGGTCAGCGCCTGCTCGGCCGCCCACCAGTACTCCTCGAGGGTCTCGCCCTTCCAGGCGAACACGGCAGTGCCCTTGGGCTCCTCGGGGGTGCCGTGCGGGCCGACGACGACCGCGGCGGCGGCGTGGTCCTGGGTGGAGAAGATGTTGCACGACGCCCACCGGACCTCGGCACCGAGGCTGACCAGCGTCTCGATCAGCACCGCGGTCTGCACGGTCATGTGCAGCGAACCCGAGATGCGGGCGCCCTTGAGCGGGGCGACGTCGGCGTACTCACGCCGCAGCGACATCAGACCCGGCATCTCGTGTTCGGCCAGCCGGATCTCCTTGCGCCCGAACTCGGCCAGCGACAGGTCGGCGACCTTGTACTCGATGCCGTTGCGGTTGTCCGCGGTCAATGTCATAGGGGCCCCTTCGTCGCGTCAACTAGTTAGCTCGCATATACATTAGTCGCGGTGCAGCCCCGGCGCGACTGCCGGGTGAGTCGGCGTCGATCGGCCTAGGGCCCGGCGTCTTCGCGGGCCCACTCGTCCACGTCGTCGCGCAGCGATCCGTAGCGTTCGGCGGCCGGGGTGAACAGTCGCGCCAAATCGGCCGCGACGTCGTGGTCGGCCTCCGGCGGCATCGACACATAACTCATCGCCAGCCGCACGATCGCCCGCGCCAGGATGCCGGCGTCGTCCTCGCTGGCCTGCAACCAGCTGTGCATGAACGTCGCCGTCAGCCGGTCCGAGGCGCGGGTGATGATCGGGCCGCTGTCGGTGGTGATGATCTGCAGCAGATCGGGTTTGGCGACCCCGGTCAGCAGCGAGATCACCAGCGGGTCGGCCGCCGACTCGGTGAAAAACGCCCGGAAACCCTCCAGGAATGCGGCGTACACGTCGCCGACATTGTTGTAAATGGCGGTATCCACCGCGTCGACCAACCGATCGGCCAGCCGCAGCGCGTAGCCCTGCGCCAGGCCCTGCCGGGACCCGAACTCGTTGTAGATGGTTTGTCGGCTGATCCCGGCGGCGCGGGCCACATCGGCCAGCGTGATCGCCGACCAGTCGCGGGTGAGCAGCAGGTCGCGCATGGCGTCCAGCACCGAGTCGCGCAGCAACGCCCGGGACGCCTCCGCGTACGGCACGCGTGCCGGCTTGCTGGGATCGTCTGCCCGGGTCACATGCGCGACACTAGCCGCTGTGGCGCCGATGGGGCTCACGGCCGGGCGACTTCGACCATCTCGAAGTCGGATTTGGCGGCGCCGCAGTCCGGGCAGCTCCAGTCCTCGGGGATGTCGTCCCAGCGGGTGCCCGGGGCGATGCCGTCTTCGGGCCAGCCCTTGGCCTCGTCGTATTCGAAGCCGCACTGCACGCAGACGAACAGC